>JBBQLA010000578.1:0-2122 GCA_038327485.1 Acidimicrobiales bacterium | reverse complement strand
ACCCCGGCTCCTACGTCGCTCCGGCGCAGCTCGACCGCGCCGACTTCCTTGATCCGGCAAAGCCGTGGTTGGTCGCCGTGTTCACCTCGAGCACGTGCGGCACCTGCGGAGACGTGCTGGCCAAGGCGGGGATTCTGGAGTCCACCGATGTCGCGGTGGCGGACGTCGAGGTCGGGGTTTCGCCCGAGCTCCACGAGCGCTATCGGATCGAGGCCGTGCCGATGTGCGTGATCGCCGACCTCGACGGTGTCGTACAACGCAGCTTCATCGGTGCGGTCACCTCGACCCACCTCTGGGCCGCGCTCGCAGAACTCCGAGAGCCGGGCTCAGTTCCCGACGGGTGCGAAGGCCACGGCTGAAGCTGACGCTCTCGTGGATCGGGTGATCAGACCGTCGGCTGCGCTTCGGACGGAACATCGGCGGGCTCAGGCACCACGGTGCGCGGGTTGCCGTGGTCGACCAATCGGTGCACCTCGGCTCCCGAGATCGTCTCGTGTTCGAGCAGGCCTCGAGCGACCAGATCGAGTGAGTGGCGATACTCCGTCAGCAGGTCGTGGCATCGCTCCTCACAGTTGCGCAGGATCGTCTCGACCTCTTCGTCGATGACCCGCGCCGTCTCGTCGGAGTAGTCGCGAGTGCTCATCAGGTCTTCGCCGAGGAACACCTGGCCCTGCGATCCCCACGCCATCGGGCCGATGCGATCGCTCATACCCCACTCACGGACCATCTTCTTGGCTCGCTCGGTACTCACGACGAGGTCGTTGTTGGCTCCCGTCGAGACCACTCCGAACACGAGGCGCTCCGCGATGCGGCCGCCCATGGCGACCACGATCGACTCCTCCAGGTAGTCCTGGTCGTAGGAGTGACGGTCCTCGGCCGGTAGCTGCTGGGTGACACCCAAGGCCATGCCCATCGGCAGGATGGTGACCTTGTGCAGCGGGTCGGCGTGGGGGAGGACCGCTGCGCAGACCGCGTGGCCGGCCTCGTGATACGCGGTCAGCTCCTTCTCGCGATCGGACAGCACCATCGATTCGCGACGCTGGCCCATCAGCACCCGGTCGCGGGCGTACTCGAAGTCGTCGTTGTTCACCGTGTTCTTGCCGTTTCGCACAGCGTGCAGTGCGGCCTCGTTGACGAGGTTCGATAGGTCGGCGCCGGACATTCCCGGTGTGCCGCGGGCGATGAGCATGAGGTCGAGGTCTGGGCTCATGCGCTTGTGACGCACGTGCACCTCGAGGATCTGACGACGATCCTCGAGTTCGGGCAGCGGCACCACGACCTGGCGGTCGAAGCGGCCCGGCCGCAGCAACGCCGGATCGAGGATGTCGGGGCGGTTGGTGGCCGCCATCATCACGATGCCCTCGGTTGCTTCGAAACCGTCCATCTCGGAGAGCATCTGGTTCAGGGTCTGTTCACGTTCGTCGTGACCTCCACCCAGCCCGGCACCCCGCTTGCGGCCGATCGAGTCGATCTCGTCGACGAAGATGATCGCCTTGCCCAGTTTGCGGGCCGTTTCGAACAGGTCGCGGACACGGCTGGCGCCGACGCCAACGAACATCTCCATGAAGTCCGAGCCGGAGACCGACAGGAACGGAACGCCGGCCTCGCCGGCGACGGCGCGGGCGATCAAGGTCTTGCCGGTGCCAGGCGGACCGACCAGCAGGATCCCCTTGGGGATGCGGGCGCCGATCTGTGCGAACCGATCAGGTTCCTTGAGGAAGTCGACGACCTCCTTGATCTCCTGCTTCACGTTCTCGTAGCCGGCGACGTCGGCGAAAGTCGATGCCGGTCGGTCGGTGTTGAAGGTCTTGGCCTTCGATCTGCCGATCGACATGATTCCCGACATCTGACCCTGAGCGCGGCGTTGCATCCACACGAAGAACCCGATGAGGAGAGCAACCGGGAGCAGCAACTGCAGCAGTGGGCCGATGATCGAGTCCGACGGCGCGTCGAAGGTCAGCTTGACCTTGGACTCGCGGATCTTCTGGAGGTCGGCGTCGGGAGGGTTGAGCGGACCGGCCGAGGCGAACTTCTCGGTGCTGTTGTAGGTGCCCGAGATCTTTCCGTCGATGGTCGACCAGCTCACGCTCTTGACGCGACCTTCGGACACCTGGGTGAGGAA
>JBBQLA010000577.1:0-2128 GCA_038327485.1 Acidimicrobiales bacterium | reverse complement strand
GACCTGAGTGGCAAGGTGGCGGTGATCACCGGCGGAAGTCGCGGCATCGGACGGGCGGTGGCGGAGGGTTTCGCTCAGGCCGGCGCGTCGGTGGTCATCGCCAGTCGCAAACTCGACGCGTGCCAACGCGCCGCAGCCGAGATCACCGCCACCACCGGACGCGACGCGCTGGGCGTGGCCTGCCACGTGGGCAAGTGGGTCGAGGCCGAAGGTCTGGTCGACGCCACCTACGAGCGCTTCGGAAGGTGCGACGTCGTGGTGAACAACGCCGGCATGTCACCGCTGTACGGCGAGCTGGCATCGATCACCGAGGACTACTACGACAAGGTCCACGCCGTGAACGCCCGTGGGCCGTTCCGCCTCAGCGTGCTGTTCGGTACCCGAATGGCCGCAGGCGACGGCGGGTCGATCATCAACGTGAGCACTGCGGGATCACTTCGGCCCGGCACGTTCGACCTGCCCTACGCGATGGCCAAGGCCGGGCTCAACGCGCTCACGCTGGCGTTGGCCGGGGCATGGCCGCCTGCAGTCCGGGCGAACCTGGTGCTGCCGGGCGCCTTCGACACCGACATCACCGACGTCTGGACCCCGGAGATGAAGGAGACGGCCGCGACGATGAACCCGATGGGTCGAATCGGCCAGCCCCGTGACCTCGTCGGTGTGTGTCAGTTCCTGGCCTCGGATGCCTCGTCGTACATCAATGGCGCGCAGATCCTGGTCGACGGCGGGGCCTTCCGAAGCTTGTGATCGCGCCTTGTGTGATCGCGCCTTGTGTGATCGCGCCTTGCGTGATCGGCCTTGCGTGATCGCTCCAGTGAGCACACCCGGCAGTGGGGCCACGGCTAGGATCGAACACATGTTTGCCTCACTCGAACGACTCGGTCTCGACCGCCTGAACGACGACCAGCGTGAGGCCGCCACCTTCGACGGCGGCCCGCTGCGCATCCTGGCCGGTGCCGGAACAGGCAAGACCACCACCCTCACGTCGCGGGTGGCGTGGCTCGTGGCCACCGGAACTCCGGCCGACCGGATCCTGCTGCTCACCTTCACCCGCCGCGCCGCCCGTGAGATGGTCAGCCGAACCCAGGCGCTACTCGCCCCCGGAGCCGACAGCGGCGCCAACCACGCCCGAGCGCGGGTGGTCGGGGGCACGTTCCACTCCATCGCCCATCGGGTGCTCCGCCGCAACGCAGCCTCGCTCGGTCTGCCCGAAGGCTTCTCGGTACTCGACCCGTCCGACTCGGCCGACGTCATCGATCTCGTCCGCCACGAGCTCGGCGCCACCACCACCGGTCGGCGGTTTCCACGCAAGGCCACGTTGCTCGACTTGTACTCGCGATCGGTCAACACCGGCCGTCCGTTGTCCGAGGTCATTGCCGAGATGGCCCCGTGGTGCACCGATCAGCTCGAACCGATTGCGGACATCTGCCGCGGCTATGTCTCACTGAAGCGGTCGCGCGGTCTGCTCGATTTCGACGACCTGCTCTTGTACTGGCGGGCCGCCGTCTCGCACCCCGAGTTGGGGGCGGCGCTCGGTGCCGAGTTCGACCACGTGCTCGTCGACGAGTACCAGGACGTCAACGCGCTCCAGGTCGACATCGTGGCCGCACTGCGTCGTGACGATCCGCGACTGACGGTGGTGGGCGATGACTCGCAAGCCGTATACGGATTCCGCGGCGCCAGCCCGGCTCACCTGCTCGACGTCGACCTCGTGTTCCCCACGATCACGACGATCACCCTGGGTCGCAACTATCGATCGACCCAGCCCATCCTCGACATCGCCAACGGGGTGGGCGATGCGGCACCAGCGGGGTTCTCGGTTCGACTCCGAGCCGACGCAGCGGGAGGCGCCACACCGACGCTGGTTCGCTGCGCCGATGAAGACGCCGAGGTCCAGTCGGTGTGCGAATCGATCCTGTCGCACCGTGAGGAAGGCATCGCCCTGCGCGAGCAGGCCGTGTTGGTTCGCGCCGCGCACCACAGCGGCCTGCTCGAGCTCGAACTGGCTCGCCGACGAATCCCCTACGTGAAGTACGGCGGCTTGAAGTTCCTCGAGGCCGCTCACGTGAAGGACCTGCTGTGCGCGTTCCGGATCGCGTCGAATCCACGTGACGAGTTGGCGTGGTTC
>JBBQLA010000576.1:0-2131 GCA_038327485.1 Acidimicrobiales bacterium | reverse complement strand
TGCGAGGCCCACCGATCGAGTCGGTTCTCGGACTGCAGCCGAGACAACGCCTCCGCCGGCGGCAGTGCCCGGATCTCGCGCACGAACTTGCCGATCGCTCGACCGAGCTCGACGGGCCGACCGGGACCATCACCGTGCCAGAACGGCATCTTGCCCGGTTGCCCCGGAGCGGGAGTCACGATGACCTTCTGGAAGGTGATCTCCTCGATCCGCCAAGTGGATGCGCCCAACAGGAAGGTCTCGCCCGGCCGCGACTCGTAGACCATCTCCTCGTCGAGCTCGCCGACCCGGGTGCCGTCAGGCAGGAACACCCCGAACAGGCCTCGATCGGGAATCGTGCCGGCGTTGGTGACGGCGAGACGTTGCGAGCCCTGTCGCCCTCGAACGATCGACGCAGCTCGATCCCACACCACCCGAGGCCGAAGCTCGCTGAACTCTTCGGAGGGATACCGACCGTCGAGCAGATCGAGGACCGACTCGAACAGCTCCTCGCTCAACTCGCCGAACGGTGCCGACGCGCGGCACAGGCGAAGCAGTTCATCGACGGTCCATTCATCGAGGGCACAGGCCGCAACGATCTGCTGGGCCAACACGTCGAGCGGGTTGCGCAGGAATCGGGTGTGCTCGATCTCGCCCGCCAGCATTCTTTCGACCACCACTGCGGTTTCGAGCAGATCGGCGCGGTGCTTCGGAAAGATGCGACCACGGCTGGGCGCGCCCACCTGGTGACCGGCGCGACCGATGCGTTGAAGGCCGGCTGCGACCGACCCGGGCGAGGCCACCTGAACGACCAGGTCGACGGCCCCCCTGTCGATGCCCAGCTCGAGCGAGCTCGTGGCGACGAGGCCCGCGAGCTCACCCCGTTTGAGCTCGTCTTCGATGACCAACCGTTGTTCGCGCGAAAGCGAGCCGTGGTGGGCCTTGACCAGTTCCTCGCCGACTGCAGTGGAGCTGCCGTGCGACTCGGCTGACAGATTCGAGCCATCGATCGCCAGCTCGTTGAGCCGGCTCGCCAGGCGTTCGGCCAAGCGCCGGGCGTTCACGAACACCAGGGTCGAACGGTGCGTCTTGATGAGGTCGAGCAGACGTGGGTGCATTTCGGGCCAGATGCTCGATCGAGGCGAGCTTCCCTCGCCCGGACCACCAGTCGGGGCCAACGAAGCAGAGCCCAGCTGACCCATGTCCTCGACCGGCACGACCACCTCGATGTCGAGCACCTTGCGGTTGCCGGCGTCGACAATGGTGATGGGACGCGGGCCGGTCACCTCGCCGCCGGCACCCACCACATTTCCACCGAGGAAGTGCGCGATCTCTTCCATCGGGCGCTGCGTGGCGGACAGCCCGATGCGTTGTGGCGATTGCTCGGTGACCAACTCGAGTCGCTCCAGCGTGAGCGCGAGGTGCGCTCCGCGTTTGGTTGCCGCCACGGCGTGGATCTCGTCGATGATCACCGTCTCGACCGACGACAGCGTCTCCCTCGCCGCCGAGGTGAGCATGAGGTAGAGCGACTCGGGCGTGGTGATCAGGATGTCGGGCGGATGGCGCCGTAACCGGCGGCGCTCATCGGCCGAGGTATCCCCGGTGCGAACGCCCACGGTCACCGGCCGATGGGCCACTCCGAGCCGATCGGCGGCGAGCTCGATGCCCCGCAGCGGGGCCCGCAGGTTCTTGTCGATGTCGACCGCCAGCGCCCGCAATGGCGAGATGTACAACACCCTGGTGCCGGGCTGATCGGCTCGGGTCGGAGCCGGCGTCGCGGGCGGGGGACCGAAGGCCAAACGGTCGATCGACCACAGGAAGGCCGCCAAGGTCTTGCCCGATCCAGTAGGCGCGCACAACAGCAGACCCTCGCCGGCCGAGATCGGCGCCCACGCGCCGATCTGCGCGTCGGTGGGCGCGCCGAGCGACGTCTCGAACCAGGCGCGGACCGGCGCAGCAAAGCGGTCGAGCGCATCGGAAGGAGCCACGTCGGCACCATACCGACGGCCACTGACAATCGGGACGGGGACGACCCCACCCCTGAGTCCGGCTGGTCGGTCAGTCCCCTGCCGCCATTACCGCCGGCAGCGCGCCCACGTGCAACACCGTGAGCCGCTTCGTGGCCCGGGTCAGCGCCACATACAGGGCCTGC
>JBBQLA010000575.1:0-2132 GCA_038327485.1 Acidimicrobiales bacterium | reverse complement strand
TGGCGATCGGCTCGACGTCGCGGACGGGTTGGCCGCGCAGCGAGCCGGCCGGAGGCAGGTCCTCGAGGTGGCCGACCCCTTCGGGCAACACCGGCAGCACCAGCGTCGAGGCGTGCGCTCCGCCACGGCCGACCAGGTGTGACGCGCCGTCGACGACCGGGTTCTCGAAGCACCAGAACGGATGGTCTCGACCCGGCGTCGACACGGCGATACGGATGCGAGACCCGGCACGGAACACGTGCGCCACCGGGTAGACCGGGATGCGGAAGCTGATCCACTCGCCGACCTTCAGCGGCTCGCGGTCCTCGGCGGTGAACGTGTAATCGACCCGCAGGTCATCGCTCCACGTCGGATCCTCCACCCGATGTTGCGGACGGTGCCAACCGCACTGGATGCGCTGCTCGTGCCCGTCGGGCCGGATCTCGGTGACCGTCACCTGCACGGCGGTGTCATCGGTGCCCGCCTCGAGCCACAGGTCGAGGTGGCCGGACCCGACAACGGTCACGGTCTCGGCCAGCGGCTCGGTCTCATACGCGACACGATGCTCGTCGGTGAAGCGGCTCCACGTGATCGGCACCTCGGGCAGCGTGAAGCGCTGCAGATCGTTGAGTAGTTCGCCGCTGTAGGCCAACTCGCCGGCCTCGGGATCGTCGAGGTAGCGATCGGCGCCATCGTTCGCCGGGGCCGAGTCGATCAACGCTCCATCGGCGCCGAGCCACCACGTGCGGGCCACCACGCCGGCCGGAGGGAACGTGTCGGCGAAGGTCTCGTAACGATGCGACGTCGCACCCAACACTTCATGTCCGGAGCCGCTCTCGAACAGCAACCGCACCTTGGGCTCGGCCAGGTACTCGGCGAACGCGGCGTCGACATCGTCACCGTGATGGCCGAAGCGATCCGCTTCGAGCGCCGTCTCGAAGCCGAACACCTCAGCGAACTGGAGCGGGGCGAACATGCGGATCATCTCGGGCACCGACGGGATTCGATGAGCAACGTGGAACGACAGGAACTCGAACCAGCGCAGGATCACCATCGGGCTGTAGCCGTCGGGGTGATGTCCGTTGAAGAAGATGAAACGTGCGTCGGGCGACGAGGTGAACTGGTCGGTCATCCAGGCGAAACGGCTGCCGGTCTGCTCGTCCTGCCACGCCCCGGTCATGTACACGGGAACCTCGATGCGATCGACCTGGGTGCCGATGCGCCGCGCTTCGAGCGCGGGACGGAAGTTCTCGATGGCTCGGCCGAAACGTTCGAAGTCGAAGTTCTGCGAGCGGATGGCCTGGTTCGCCGCGGCGGTCTCGTCGCCGGCGTCGATGCGCAGCTGATCCCACGCCTGGCCGCCGGCCTGCGTCTCGGCGTCGCGCAGCGCCAACCACGCCCGGGTGAACCCGGAGTTGTAGATGCCACCGGGCCACTGCTGACGCCACAGGTCGTCGATCACCGACAACGGCGTGATGGCCGCCAGGCTGGGGGGACGGGTCGCCGCCACATAGAGCTGGCTGATACCCGGATAGCTGAGCCCGACCATGCCGACCTTGTTGTGCAGCACCCAGGGCTGGCGAGCGACCGTCTCGATCACGTCGTAACCGTCCGCGGCCTGCGCCGGGCTGAACACGTCGAACACTCCGCCCGAGCAGCCGGTGCCACGCATGTTCACACCGACCACGGCGAACCCGAGGAGGTTGGCCAACAGGGTGCCGGGCTGAGGCGAGTCGGGGTTCGATGGGCCGTAGCCCGAGTACTCGATCACCGTGGGCCACGGCGCCGGTCCGTACAGATCTTCGTTGGGGAAGCGAACCATGGCTGACAACGTCACGCCGTCACGGGTGGTGATGTAGCCGAAACCCTCAAGAAGATCCTGGTCGTACACGGAGTCCTCGGCGATGTCGGACACCGCCAGCACGCGCACCGGACCATGGGTCAGAGGCGGTTCGACCGACTCGTCGACCACGGAGTATTCGCCGGGTGCCAGTGTCTGGCCCGTCGACAACGCGGCGACCTGATCGTCGACCGTGGCGATGATCTGGTGCTCCCCCGGCACGAACACGATGTGGGCGTTGCCGTGCTGGTCGGCCACCAACGTGCCAATGGCCTCGCCGGCGGCATCGAGCCCTCGTAGGTGGGCTCCGACG
>JBBQLA010000574.1:0-2133 GCA_038327485.1 Acidimicrobiales bacterium | reverse complement strand
GTTGCCGCCGGTGAGCTCGCGAATGCGGTCGATGGCGTGCTCCTTGGAGGAGTTGACGGTATGGGTGGCGCCGAATTGCTTGGCCACCTCGAGCTTCCGGTCGTCGACGTCGACGGCGATGATGGTGTGCGCCCCGGCGAGGCGAGATCCCTCGATGGCGGCATCTCCGACCCCACCGCAGCCGATCACTGCGACGCTGTCACCCCGGGTGACATTTCCGGTGTTCATGGCGGCTCCGAGCCCGGCCATCACCCCGCAACCGAGCAGGCCGGCCACCTGCGGCGACACCGACGCGTCGACCTTGGTGCACTGCCCAGCGGCGACCAGGGTCTTCTCGGCGAAGGCGCCGATGCCGAGCGCGGGCGACAGCGGGGTGCCGTCGAGCAGGGTCATCTTCTGCGTGGCGTTGAGGGTGGCGAAGCAGTACTGCGGGCGACCACGGCGACAGGCCCGGCACTGCCCGCACACGGCGCGCCAGTTGAGGATGACAAAGTCGCCCGGTTGCACGTCGGTGACGCCGGCGCCGACCGCTTCGACGATGCCCGAGGCCTCGTGGCCCAGCAGGAAGGGGAACTCGTTGTTGATGCCACCCTCGCGGTAGCGCAGGTCGGTGTGGCAGACACCGCACGCCTGGACGGCGACCAGCGCTTCGCCCGGCCCGGGATCCGGAACGATGATCTGCTCGAGCGACACCGGGGCGCCCACGCTGTGGGCAACGACGCCCGTCACTTGATGTGGCATGCATTTCTCCTGAATCGATTGGTGGCCAAGCAGGTCCGGTCGGCCTCGTCCGGACCCTATCGCCGCGCGGCAGACTGTCCAGATGAGTGCGCTCGCCTACCGCCCCTTCGACGCCGACAACCACTACTACGAGGCCATCGACGCCTTCACCCGGCACCTCGACCCCAAGCACGGGTCGCGAATCATCCAGTGGTGCGATATCGACGGACGCCAGTACCCCGTCATCGCCGGCAAGGTGTTCCGAGGCGTCACCAACGCCACCTTCGATCCGGTGGCGGAGCCGGGGTGTCTGTCGCGCTACTTCCGCGGCAACCCCGACGGCGCCAACCCGCTCGAGCTGCTCAAGGCGCGCAATCCGATCCGCGCCGAGTACCGCGACCGCGACGCCCGGCTGGCCGTGATGGACACCCAAGGGCTGGAGCGAGTCTGGATGTTCCCGACGCTGGGGATGATCTACGAGGAGCCGCTGCGCCACGATCCCGAGGGCGTCACCCTGATGTTCAGTGCGTTCAACCGGTGGCTGGATGAGGACTGGGGCCTCGCGTATCGGGACCGCATCTTCGCCGCGCCGTACATCCCGCTGGTCGACGTGGCCTGGGCGTGTCGTGAGCTCGAGTGGGCCATCGGCCGCGGGGCTCGCACCATCGTGATGCGGCCGGCCGCTCCCACCACGGCATCGGGTCCGGTGTCGCCGGCCGACATGCGCAACGACCCGTTCTGGG
Source organism: Acidimicrobiales bacterium (assembly GCA_038327485.1). GTDB lineage: Bacteria > Actinomycetota > Acidimicrobiia > Acidimicrobiales > Microtrichaceae > JBBQLA01. The sequence continues at coordinate 670 of JBBQLA010000574.1, read as the reverse complement.
CTCGGGTCAACGAGGCCGGCATCACCGTGGTCGTGCACGCGGGCGACGCCGGGTACACCTCGCACGGCTACGCCCGCGACGGGTTCACCACCGACTTCGGGGGCATTCCTCAGCCGTTGAAGATGCTGCAGCTGGAGCGTCCGATCGAGGATTTCCTGGCGTCGTTGGTGGCCGACAAGCTGTTCGAACGGTTCCCGAACCTTCGGGTGGCGTCGGTCGAGAACGGCTCGGGCTTCCTGGCGGGTCTGCTCAACCGGCTCACCGTGGTCGGTCGCAAGATGACCGGCTGGTTCGCCGAGGACCCAGCCGACACCTTCCGCCGCCACATCTGGATGAACCCGTTCTGGGAGGACGACCTCGACGACCTGGTGTCATTGGTCGGCACCGATCGGGTGATCTTCGGCAGCGACTGGCCTCACATCGAGGCGTTGCCCGAGCCACTCGACTACCTGGACGAGGTGGCGCACCTCGCCGACGCCGATCAGCGCCTGATCCTCCTCGACAACACCACATCCCTCACTGAATTGCAGCCGGCGTGAGACCCATCACTCCGCCGAACTCGGGCTCTTCGCGCTGCTCTCGGCGTACGAATCAGCCCGAGTACAACTCGGGCTCGTTTGCGGCGGGTCGCCGGCGTGGTTCAGCCCTTCATGCCGGTCCCTTCATGCCG
>JBBQLA010000573.1:0-2146 GCA_038327485.1 Acidimicrobiales bacterium | reverse complement strand
CGGTGAGCGAGGCGACCGTGCCCAAGATCTCGGTGATCGTGCGCAAGGCCTACGGAGCGGGTCTGTATGCCATGTCCGGCCCGGCGTTCGAGCCCGAGGCGTGCATCGCGCTGCCCACGGCGAAGATCGCGGTGATGGGGCCCGAGGCGGCAGTCAATGCCGTATTCGCCAACAAGATCGCCGCCATCGAGGACCTCGTCGAACGCGAGGACTTCGTACAGGAACAGCGGCGGATCGACGAGGAGGACGTGGACCTGTTGCGACTGGCGTCGGAGCTGGTCATCGACGCAGTCGTCGAGTGGGGCGACCTTCGAGGCGAGATCCTGGCCCGACTCACCCGCGCCGCGGGCAAGACCCGGCACTTCTCGGACCGGCGTCATGGGGTCCCGCCGGTCTGATCATCTCGGTCTGATCATTCTGCGTCCCGAGATGTGGTTCGGTCACGACCAGCCGCTCACCGGCGTGAGCGTCGGCGTCAGCCCACGACCGAGCTGGCCGTTGACGCCGGCACCCCAGCACGTGATGGAGTTGTCCGCGGCCAAGGTGCAGACTCCGGCGCCACCGATCGACACCACCGAGACGGCAGAGCCGATCGACACCCAGGTGAGCGACGGTGCTGCGCCGGCCGCGGCGAGTTGCAGGTGCGTGTTGTCGCCAACGCACTTGGTCTCGGTCGCAGTCAGATAGCACGTGGTGCCGTCCATGGCGCTCACCGCACCGGTGGCGTCGTTGGCGACGACGATGGCGTGACCGACGTCGCCCACGGTCGCGCCATCGCCGAGTTGGCCCGAGGCCTCCGACCCCCAACACAGCACCTGGGGGGTCGAGGTCGTGATGCAGGTGTCGGTGGCGCCAGCCGAAATCGAGGTCGCAATGGTGATGGGTGTGGATGCGGCGTCGACAGCGACGACTGGTGCGGCCCGGATGCCGGTGAACTCGTCGTTGCCGAGACGCCCGTTGGTGGCGTCGCCCCAGCAGATGACGCCGAGAATGGTCGACACTGCGCAAGCGTGTGAGTCGCCGGCGTCGATGAGGACGGCGTCGGCGATGGTGCCGGTGGCGACCGGGATCGAGCTGACGCCGGTGGTGACGCCATTTCCGAGCTGACCCGAGGTCTGGCTTCCCCAGCACTGAACGTCGCCGAGGCCTTCGATGGCGCAGGCGAACCCGGTGCCGACGGTGATGGCGGTGGCGCCGGTCAGACCCGAGACGACAACTGGGGATGGGGAGTCGACTGTGGCCCCGTTGCCCAGTTCGCCTGACGCTCCTCGTCCCCAGCAACTGACTGACGTGTCTGCGAGGAGCGCGCAGGTCGATGCATCGCCGGCGGCGACGGCGGTAGCGGTGATGATGCCGGGCACCGTTGCCGGCGACCACGCGGTACCGCCCATGACGCCGAGGCCGAGCTGGCCCGATGCGTTGGAGCCCCAACAGGACACGGTGCCGTCAGCCAGCACGGCGCAGGCGTGATACTTCCCGTGAGAAATCGAGGTGGCGGCGAGACCGGCGATGGTGGCGGGAACCTCGGTGTCGTGGCCGGTGGAGGCGGAGGGCCAGCACGTGACGGTCCCGTCCTGGAGCAGTGAGCACCCGGCGCCGGTGGAGGCCGAGATCGAAGCGGACGAAGATGCCGTCAGCACAGTGGGCGACACGGCGACTCCGCTCGACGATCCGATCATCCCGTCACCCCAGCAGCGAACCGTGTGGTCTGCGAGTTGGGCGCAACTGCTGCGTTCGGTGGCCGAGACGGTGAGGGCGGTGGTGAGCTCAGAGACCACGACCGGGGTGGCCGAGTCGGGGTGAACCGCATTGCCGAGCTGCCCGAACTGGTCGGCACCCCAGCACTGGGGGGTGCCCATCACGACGGCGCAGGCGTGGGCTCGGCCCGTGGCGAGCGACGTGGCCCCCGCGATGGCGGTGGTGATCGGTGTCGAGGAACTGCCGCCGCTGGCGGTGCCGAGTTGCTGGTGGTCGTTGAGTCCCCAGCACGAGACGGCGCCGGTGGTGTGCAGCGCGCAGGCGAAGCTGGTGCCTTGGCGGACTTGGCTGGCGTCGGTGAGTCCGGTCACCGCGACCGGGACGGTCGACACGGAGCTGGTGGATCCGTCACCCAGCTGGCCGTACTGGCGGTAGCCCCAGCACCATG
>JBBQLA010000572.1:0-2161 GCA_038327485.1 Acidimicrobiales bacterium | reverse complement strand
GGCGGGGTCGTTGTCGGCACCCCGCACGTAGATGCAGCGGGCGGGGCAGACACCGGCGCACAGTTCGCAGCCGATGCACTTCTCCATCCCGTCCTCATAGCGGTTGAGCACGTGACGGCCGTGCATGCGCTCGGGCTTATGACGCTTCTGGTCCTCAGCGCCACCCTTGCCCGCGTAGTACTCGCGAGTGACGACCTTGCCCGTTTCCGAGCCGTGGAACAGCTTGCGGAACGTGACGGCGAATCCACCGAAGTAGCCCATCAGTCGCTCACCTCCTCGAACTCCAGCTCCCGGCGTTGGCCGGCGGTGCGGATGGATTTCGTCAACAGCCCGGCCATGGCGGTGAAGCCCAAGGCGGTGATCAATCCGACCAGGCCCCAGTTCCATCCCTCGTCGGTGGACACACGCGTGATGGCCAACACGACGAACCACCCAAGCGCCAGCGGAATGAGGAACTTCCAACCGAGGTCCATCAGCTGGTCGTAGCGGAAGCGGGGCAACGTCGAGCGGAACCAGACGAAGGTGAACAGGAACAACATCAGCTTGATGAAGAACCAGGTGAACGGCAGCACGTAGTCGGCGATCCAGCCGGTCAGACCGAAACTGGGGCCGGACGGTCCACCCAGGAACAAGGTGACGATGACTGCCGACATCGTGATCGTGTTCATGAACTCGGCGAGGAAGAACAGGGCGAAGCGGATCGACGAGTACTCAGTGTGGAAGCCGCCGACCAGTTCCTGTTCGGCCTCGACAAGGTCGAAGGGCGGTCGATTCAGCTCGGCGGTGGCGGCGATGAGGAATACCACGAACGGCACGAAGAACGTGACCCACAAGTTCCACTTGTATCCGGCCTGGCCGGCCACGATGGCGCTGGTCTCGATCGAACCCGACTGCAGGAACACCGCCAGGACGGAGAGACCCAGCGCTGCTTCGTACGACACCATCTGCGCGGTGGCCCGCACCGCACCGAGCAGCGGGTACTTCGAGCCCGACGACCAGCCGGCCAACATCACGCCGTACACAGCGATGGAACTCATGGCCAGCACCAGCAACATGCCCATGTGCGGATCAGCGACCTGCACACGGGTCTTCTGACCGACGATCTCGACGATGCCGTTCTTGCCACCGGAGGAGAAGTCCCCCGCAAGCGGGATCACCGAGAACACGATGAAGGCGGGGACCAGCGACAGGTACGGCGCCAGCTTGAACACGAACTTGTCGGCTCGGTCGGGGATCAGGTCTTCCTTGAAGAAGAACTTGATGCCATCAGCGAGGCTCTGCAGGATGCCGAACGGTCCGGCCTTGTTCGGCCCGATCCGGTTCTGCATGTCCGCAACGACCTTGCGCTCGAACCAGATCATCAACATGACCGCCACCAGGAGCGCCACGAAGGCGATGACGACCTTGGCGATCGTCAAGAGCACGACTGCCAGGTGGAGGTTCTCCAGCATCGGGTCGAGGGCGATCACGACATCACCTCGACTCGCAGATCGACCACTGTCGAACCGGCATCGACGAGCGAGCCGGTCGACACGTTGGGCTGATTGCGAGGCAACACCACAATGCCCTTGGGCACACCGCGATCCGCGGTCGTGGTGACCACGAGGTTGCGATCGCGCGAGATGAGGCGGACCTGGGAGCCGGCGGTCACCCCGAGGGTGTCGAGGTCGGCCGGGTTGAGGCGAGCGGTGCCCGGCTGAGACAGCACTTGCGATGACGGCGAGTGCGCCAGCAGCGTGCCCTCGTCGTAGAGCTGATCGGCGACCACCAGGCGGAACGAATACTGGTCGACCGGCGCGACGTCGGTCCGTGCCGGCACGACGAACGCCATTCCCGCCGCCAGAGGAACCAGCACGCCATCGGCGTTGGCCTCGGACTGGATGAGATCCGACGGGAGTCCCCTGTGCTGCGGCGACGTGGCGACGATGTCGTCCCAGATCTCCCGCGCCGTGGAGTACCCGAACTCGGTGCCCAGAAGATGCGCCAACTCCGAGGCGATCAGCCAGTCGGCCCGCGCCGTCCCGGGCGGGTTGACCTTCTGGTGCAGCACGGTGACGCGGTGCTCGAGGTTGGTCGTCGTGCCCTCGACCTCGGCGAACCCGGCCGCGGCCAACACCACGTCGGCCTGCCGGGACGACTCATTGAGGAAGACGTCGACGGC
>JBBQLA010000571.1:0-2162 GCA_038327485.1 Acidimicrobiales bacterium | reverse complement strand
CGGCGAGCAACGGCGCACGAACTACGCCCTGCAACCGATGAGCGAGGACGACTTTGTCGAGGCGGTCACCCAGGGGCAGTCAGTCGCTCCGCTGTATTTCGCGTTCGCTGCCGACTCGAACCGCCGCGAACGCGAGCTTCTCGACGACCACCGTGAGACTCCAGCGCTCGGCCTCGAACTCGCGCTCCGCCAACAAGCCGAAGGAGCGGTCGTGATCGACGCCCGCCCCTCCGACGTGTTCGCCTCCGGCCACCTTCGAGACTCGATCAACGTCGGCCTCGACGGGCGGTTCGCGGAGTACGCCGGCGATGTCCTTCGTCCCGGCCAAGGCGTCATCCTCGTCACCGAACCCGGGCGTGAGAACGAAGCCCGCATCCGTTTGGCCCGCATCGGGTTCGACCACGTCATCGGCGCTCTCAGTGACGTCGATGGATCGCTCGTCGACCGCCCCGATCTCGCTGAGCAAGCTCCTCGGGTGACGGCCACCGAGCTCGCAGACTGGCAGCGCACCGAGCCTGGCCTGCAGATCGTCGACGTCCGCAACCCCGGCGAAGTTGCCGCTGGAGCGATCGAGGACTCGATCAACCTTCCGCTCCCGCAACTGCTCGACCGACTCGATGAACTCGACCCCACGCGGCCGACCATCGTGTATTGCGCCGGCGGTTACCGATCAGCAACCGCGGCGTCACTCATGCGAGCGCGTGGCTACACCACCGTTGCCGACGTGTACGGCGGCTACGGCGCGACCTGCACCGTCGCACCCAACCTTGCCGACTTCAACTGACACCGCCTCACTCCCCAAACTCCGAGAGGAACCTCCCGTGCTCATCACTGAACTCAACGCCACCACCTTCGAAACCGCCGTCGCCGCGGACGGCATCATCCTCGTCGACTGGTGGGCCTCGTGGTGCGGTCCGTGCCGCATGTTCGCCCCTGTCTTCGAGGCCGCTGCCGAGCGACACCCCGACATCGTGTTCGCCAAGGTCGACACCGAATCCAACCAGGATCTCGCCGGGGCCGCCGCCATCATGTCCATCCCCACGCTCATGGCGTTCCGTGACGGCATCCTGGTCTTCTCCCAGCCGGGAGCGCTCCCCGCAGCCGCACTCGAGAGTCTCATCGAGCAGGTGCGGGCGATCGACATGGACGAGGTCCGAGCCGAGATCGCAACGGCGGTTGTGTCGTCATGATCTGCTCGATCTCCCGATTGCTGGTCCCGGCCTGGATCAGTGGAGTACTTGCGGCAGACCTTGCCCACAGCGAACTGGTCGGCTGGACCGTCGCCGTCGCCGTGGGCGGACTCGTCTACTTCGCGCGCTCCAGGAACCTGCGATTGGCCGGCGGCGGCTGCGCCATCCCGGAACGTCCCGAACGAACCAGCGTCAGCGATCGTTGATCGGCTGGTCAGGTTCCCCATGAGTCGACCGTCGGGCCCCCGGCTTCTCGTGACCGGGATTCGGTGAGCGGGTGCGGAGTGCCGTCGCGACACCGGCGCCCACGAGGGCGGGCACCAGCGTCACGAGCGCCCGGTACGCCACCGTGGCGGCGAGGCCACCGGCAAGGGGAGCCCCGAATCGGTGGAGGACCACCGGGATGACGCCTTCGACGAGACCGAGCCCGCCTGGCAACAGCGGGATCCAGCCGGCCATGGTTCCGACCGTCGCTGCGAGGATTACCACCTCGAAGCTCAGGTGGATGCCACCGGCGGTACACGCTGCCCACAACGCTGCTGCGTCAACCAACACGGCGGCAGCCGAGACCGCGACCAACCGGAGCCTGTTCGTCGGCCGACCGACGATGTTCATCGCCGCGGCGTGCCATGCCGCTGCCGCCTGGCGACGATCAGCCGCTGGCGGTCCCGGCCGGCCGAATCGAAAGGCTCCGAGGAGCACCGCTGCCCGCTCCGCCGACGCCGGACGGCGCGCGAGTCCGGCTGTGACCGCCAGCAGGACGATCACCACCACCCCGGCGAGCGCGAACGGCCAGGACTCAGCCCATGCCAGGTGCCCCACCGACACCAGCATGACCAGATTGATCGCAGTGACCGCGTAGAAGGTGCGTTGAGCGAACCACTCCGAGAGACCCAAGGTGAGTCGCGCCTGTTGCTTCGAGTGCCCGCGACGCCGAAGATCGCGTGCAGCGAGCGCCAGGCCCTCGGCCGG
>JBBQLA010000570.1:0-2190 GCA_038327485.1 Acidimicrobiales bacterium | reverse complement strand
ACGGAGGCGCCGACCAGGCCGGTGTTGCCGCCTTGAGCCACGATGGCCACGCCAAGGTCGCGACACAACGCGATGACGGCCTCGGTCTCGAAACGGCTCCCGGGCAACACGACCGCTGCAACAGGGCCGTGGTGGCGGGAGGTCCAATCGGTGGTGAACTCGGTGACCAGTTCGGCGTCGGTTCGGCAATTGACCGGCCCGACGAGGTCGGCCAGACGGCCGATGAGACTCAGATTCCCGTCCCCGGTACCGTTCATCGGTACATCGTCGCGCCGTGGCGGGTCAGATTCCGTCGATTCACGCCGATCCAGTAGCAACATGACCTCTTCTTCACGCTCCCGCCCAGCTGTCGCCCTCACGACGATCGCCGTCGTGATCGCGCTCGGCGTTCCCTCGGCGACAGTCGGAGCGGCATCGGGTGCCGCAGATCGCACCCCCAGAGGCCCGACAGTGGCCGACGGCCGTGACGCCAGCGGCAAGGTCGTCGGGGCGTCTGACGCGTTGCGCATGGTCGCTGTGACCGGAAGGGCCTATGCCGGTCCGGGCGCCGCGCTGATGGCGGCCGACCGGGCGGATCTGGCCGCACGAACGGCAACTGCGGCGGCCCACGCGGAGATCAGCCGCTTACAGGGCGAGAGCGACCACACGGCGGCGGACCTCGCCGATGACGATGCGGCGATCGCCTCGCTTCGGGCTCGTCACGACTCCGAAACTCAGGCGGTGGTCGACATCTCGGTGCGCCGCTACGTCGATGGGCCGTCGACTGCGTGGATGGACCCGGCTCTGTCGCCCGAGCTGCTGGCGCAGGACCAGTCGACCCGCTCGGATCTTCGCAATGCCAGCACCGAGCTCACCCGACGACTGTCCCGCACGTCGCAGACCTTGAGCCAAGCCATCGCGACCCGCTCCAGGCACTCCGGGCAGGACACCGACCTGAAGCAGGCGATGGCCAAGGCGACCGACCGCGCCAGGTTGGCCGACGCAGCGTCGGCACGGACGGCGACATCACGCCAAGCCGCGTTCGACGCCGAAGGTGCCGCGCGCCTCGGGACGACTGTCGCCGGCACCGACCTGACCCTCGTGGCCCTCGACGCGTACTGGCGTGCAGCCAACGCCGAGGTGATCCTCCATCCCGAGTGCCGACTGACCTGGTACGCCCTCGCAGCCATCGGGGAGACCGAATCCCATCATGGTGGTGCCCGTCAGCCCGACGGCAGCGCTGCGTTGGGAATCGATGGACTCCCCGCGGCTCGCATCCTCGGCCCTCCGCTCGACGGCACCAACGGAACGCGTCTCATCGCCGACTCCGACGGCGGGTGGATCGACGGCAACCCGTTGGTCGATCGTGCGGTCGGTCCCATGCAGTTCCTGCCCGGCACATGGCGAACCCACGGCATGGACGGATCGGGCGACGGTATCGCCGATCTCGACAACCTGTACGACGCAGCGCGATCCGCCGCCGACTACCTCTGCCAGAACGGGATCGGTCTCGACGGCGATCAAGGGCTGACCACTGCGTACACCGCGTACGCCGGCGCCGCGCCGTACGCGGCGATCGCGCTGGCCCACGCCCACGACTACCAGACGACAGTTGCCCTTGCCGGCAATGCCCTGCTCGCACTGCAGGCCACGACAGCAGGAGCTGCGGCCACGACGCAACCGACGACGCCGACCACCACCGTCGCGGCACCGATTGCTCAGCCGGGCAACTGAGCGTCGCGGCGACGCCAGACCACGCTGCGATGCGGCGGGCGATGGCCTTGGGCCGCGGTCCACTCGGACCACGGGAACGACGGCAGGCGCCCGAGTCCGACCATCAAATGCGAATCGTGGCCGACGCCCAGCGGCACCAGGCATCCTGACGTCTCCGACTCGGTGATCATCACGAACGCGGTCGCACCGTCGGCGGTCTTCACCGGCGTGCAGATCACCTCGACCTCGGTCACCGACAACCACCTCGCCGACTCGCTTCGACCGTCAGCCAGGTGTCGCGACACGCCGTGCTCGTCGATGATCAGTGACACCGTGACCGCCTTCGACAACTTGGTGGCGCGGACCCGACGCGCCGAGACCGCGAACCCGACGATGACCACGAGCGCCGCCAGCGCCATCAGCAACAGCCCCATCCCGCGATCGTAGGGGAGGCCTCCCCTCCGACCGTCGCGTCGTACGCGTTCGCGGTCGGCGACG
>JBBQLA010000569.1:0-2197 GCA_038327485.1 Acidimicrobiales bacterium | reverse complement strand
CGATCGCCAAGCTGGCCATGGCCGAGCTCAACAAGAAGATCTACAGCTTCGCCCTGAACGTGAAGGGCGCGGCAGGGATGCTCTACGGCAACTACGTGCATCCGCCTTCGAAGATGGCGCTGTTCGGTGACGACGTTCAGTCGAACTTCCTGCGGGCGCGAGCCAACTCGATCGAAGGCGGCACCACCGAGGTGATGAAGAACATCGTCGGCGAGCGGGTGCTCGGACTGCCCGGCGACATCCGGGCTGACAAGGAGTTGCCGTGGTCGCAGGTGCCCAGATCCTGAGGACCACACCGATAGCCTGACCTGATGGGTCGTCGCACCAAGATCATCGCCACCATCGGACCGGCATCTGATGATCCGCAGGTACTGCGACGCATGATCGATGGTGGTCTCGACGTTGCCCGGATCGGTCTGGCCCACGGTTCGTTGGGCGATGCCATCGAGCGGTCGCGCCGCGTCAAGGCCATCGCAGCGGAAGCCGGGCGGAGCGTGGGCATTCTGATCGACCTGCCCGGGCCGAAGATTCGCCTCGGAGCTTTCCCCGAAGGCGGAGTGGAATTGGTCGCGGGCAGCACTGTCGTGCTGCGCCCGGGCGTCGAACAGTCGACCGCGACGTCGTTGGGTGTCGACTACGAAGAGCTGCTCAACGACGTCCACGCCGGCGATTCGTTGGCGGTCGGCGATGGGACCGTGCGCCTGCGCATCACCAGCGTTGACGGTGACGACGCCAAGGCCGAGATCACCTTCGGTGGGCCGGTGCAAGGCCGGCCCGGCTTGCATGTGCCGTCGGATCGACTCACCATGTCGACCCCCACCGCGGATGACCTGTACAAACTCGACGCCTTCGTCGAGGAGGGCGTCGACATGGTGGCCATCAGCTTCGTGCGTTCGGCCCACGACATCCGACGCGTCGGCACCGAACCGCACCCTCGCGGGCCATTGATCGTGGCCAAGATCGAGACCCGCGCCGCGGTCGACAACCTCGAGGGAATCATCGGTGCATCGGGAGCGATCATGGTCGCCCGCGGCGACCTCGGTATCGAGCTCGGCATCGAGGAGCTCCCGCACATCCAGAAGCGCATCATCCGCGACTGCATCGCCCTCGGCCGCCCGGTCATCACCGCCACGCAGATGCTCGAGTCGATGATCACGGCGCCGTCGCCCACCCGCGCCGAGGTGTCCGATGTGGCCAACGCCGTGTTCGATGGCACCTCCGCCGTGATGCTGTCGGCCGAGACGGCGATCGGCGCCGATCCGACCGCTGCCGTGCGAGCCATGGCGCGCATCTGCGAACGGGCCGACGCCGAGTTCGACTACGACGGCTGGGCCCGCCGCCTCCGTCTGCTGCGCACCGCCGCGGTCGGTGACGGCGACGCCCGTATCACCGACGCCATGACCGGCGCGGCGTGGCGTGCCGCGACCGAGATGGGTGCCGCCGCCATCATCTGCATCAGCGACTCGGGGTTCACCGTGCGCTCCATCGCCCGCTTCCGACCCACCATGCCGATCCTCGGGTTCAGCGCCAACGACCGCACCCTGGCGCAGTTGACCCTGTCGTGGGGTACGACCCCGTTGCCGACCCGCGACCGCGTCGACAGCCTCGAGACCATGGAATTCCTGGTGGCGCAGGCCCGAGATCTGGGCCACGTCCGATCCGGTGATCTGGTGGCCGTACTGGCGGGCGCCGGTGGTGGCGGGCGCGGTCGAGCGACCGACCTGCTGCGTCTCGTCACCGTTCCGTGAGGCGTCGCTGACGTGGCCCCACCGCTCCAATCGGTGGTCGACGGACTCGCTGTCGACCACTTCGTCTCCGATGTCGAGCCCGCACCGATTCCCGTTGTGTTGGTGCACGGCGCGATGGACCGAGCGGGTGGGTTCCGGCGTTGCTCCCGGTTCCTCGACGGTCTCGACGCCCACGCCTACGACCGCAGGGGCTACGCAGAGTCGCTCGGCAACGGCATCTCACGCACGATGGTCGCGCAGGTGTCCGACCTCATGAACGTGGTCGACTCGATCACCGATGGAGAGGTGACGGTCGTCGGACACAGCCTCGGTGGTTTGATCGCACTCAACGCCGCGCTCGCCGAGCCTGAACGCATCGCTTCGATCGGGGTGTGGGAGCCCCCGATGCCGTGGTTCGATTGGTACGTGTCCGACGCCGCCGCGCGGGTGACCGGACCCGTGGCGGTCGA
>JBBQLA010000568.1:0-2204 GCA_038327485.1 Acidimicrobiales bacterium | reverse complement strand
AAACAAGCCTTCGTGGCACAAGCCTTCGTCGCATAACGCTTCGTCGAGATGGTCGTGCCCCCTGATGCTCGGTGAGGCTCAGCACAGCCTCGACCGTGGACCGTAGTCAGCGACGATCGTCATGCCATCAGGGAAAACCCTCGTTCTGTTGCCATGCTGTGTGCCGATCCGGACGCGCCTACCGAGGAAGCGTCGTCCGGCCGGTACGGTGATCGCGTGGTCGACCTGGGTGCGCTGTCCCGCTGGCTGACTCCCGAGGTGTCGAGTTTCGGGAGGCTGCCGATGGCAGCGCCGCTCGCTCCGTACGACTCGGTCGACGAAGCACGTCGGGCCGACCCGTCACCGTGGCTTCTCAGCCTCGACGGAACCTGGCGATTCCACTTGGCGGGCGGGCCCGATGAGGTGACCTCGCAGCACGTTGGTGGGCCGACCGACGGGTGGGCCGAGGTGACGGTTCCGGGCACGTGGACGCTGCAGGGACACGGATCGCCGATCTATCTCAACATCGAGATGCCCTTCGAGCTCCACCCGCCGGAGACCCCAGCGGAGAACCCCACCGGGGTCTACCGACGGAGCTTCCGTGTGCCGTCCTCGTGGCGAAAGCGGCGCACGGTGCTGCGGATCGGGTCCGCCGACTCGATGGCGATGGTGTGGGTCAATGGCGCCTTCGTCGGACTGGGCAAGGACAGTCGGCTCCCGTCGTCCTTCGACATCTCCGATCATCTGCGGCCTGGTGTGACCGACCTGACCATCGTGGTGCCGCGATGGTCCGACGCCAGCTGGCTCGAGGATCAGGATCAGTGGTGGCTGCCAGGGCTGCATCGCAGCGTCGAGCTGGTGTCGGTGCCGCCGATCGCGATCGCCGACGCAGGACTGGTGCCCGGCCTCGAGCACGACAACACCACAGGCACGCTGACCATCGACGTGTCGGTCGACGCCCCTCGTGACCACCGCGACCTCACCGTCGAGGTCATCGTCGAAGGTCCGCGTCGACGAGTGATCGGTCGGCTTGCGCCGACCGCGGTTCCGGTCTTCTCAGACGACGCCGCCTCGTTCAGTGCCTACGGCTGGCCGGGCAATCAGGTGCGGACGCGCATCGAGATACCGGGCATCGAGCCGTGGTCACACGAGCGACCGCAGCGCTATCGAGCCTTCGTCGTGCTTCGCCACGGCCACACCGTGCTCGATGTCCGCTCGATGCAGCTCGGCTTCCGTCGGGTCGAGGTCGCAGACGGCGCGTTGTTGATCAACGGCCGACCCGTGGTCATCTACGGCGTCAATCGCCACGAGAACCATCCCGACACGGGCCGAGTCGTATCGGTGACCGACATGCGTCGGGACCTCCAGCTGATGAAGCAGCACCACATCAACGCGGTCCGCACCGCGCACTATCCCGACGGCGACGCGTTCTACGAGTTGTGTGACGAACTGGGCATGTACGTCGTGGACGAAGCAAACGTCGAGTCACACGGGCGCTGGGCTCAGCTGGCGTGGGAGCCCGCCTACCTGCCGGCGATCGTTGAACGTGGCCTTCGGATGGTGGCGCGAGACCGGTCGCACCCGAGTGTGATCATCTGGTCGCTCGGCAACGAGTCCGGCGACGGTCCCGCCCATGACGCCATGGCAGCCGCCATTCGCCGAGTCGACGGCAGTCGACCGGTCCAGTACGAGGGGCCGTTCTTCCTCGACCTGCACGCGAATGCGCCGGTCACCGACATCGTCTGTCCGATGTACGAATCCGCCGAGCAACTCGGGGAGTGGTCGCGATCCGGGCGAGATCAGCGGCGCCCGCTCATCCTGTGCGAATACAGCCACGCCATGGGCCAAGCCGGCGGTCTCGATTCGTACTGGGCCGTGTTCGGGCGCGAGCGAGGATTGCAGGGCGGTTTCGTGTGGGAGTGGGCCGACCACGGGCTGCGTCGACACGAACCCGACGGCACGTCGTGGCTCGCCTACGGAGGCGACTTCGGCGAGGCCCGCCACAGCGGCACCTTCGTGTGCGACGGACTGGTGTCGCCGGATCGTGAACCGCACCCGCTGTTGGGGGAGTTGGCCACCCTTGCGGCGCCGGTCACGGTCGAGCGCCACGAATCCGGCGACCTGCTGCTCACCAACCGACGCTGGTTCACCGGCGTGGACGATCTTGTCGCGACTTGGTCGCTGGAGGTCGACGGCCGCCGAGTCAGGAACGGAGCGCTGCACCT
>JBBQLA010000567.1:0-2204 GCA_038327485.1 Acidimicrobiales bacterium | reverse complement strand
CCATTCACCATTGCGAGCTGACCATGCCAACAGAACCAGCCAACCCCGCCACGATGCCATTCGACCGTTACCGGCCGTTCCTTCCGCTCACCCTTCCCGACCGCACCTGGCCTGACGCCGCGTTCACCTCGGCGCCGCAGTGGTGCGCAGTCGACCTCCGCGACGGCAACCAGGCGCTGATCGACCCGATGGACCCCGCTCGCAAACTGCGCATGTTCAACACGCTGGTCGCCATGGGCTTCAAGGAGATCGAGGTCGGCTTCCCGTCGGCCAGTCAGACCGACTTCGACTTCGTCCGGCAACTGATCACCGACGACCTGATCCCCGACGACGTCAGCATCCAGGTGTTGACCCAATGTCGCGAGGACCTGATCCACCGCACCTACGAGTCGATCGAAGGTGCACATCAGGCGATCGTCCACTTCTACAACTCCACCTCGATCCTGCAGCGCCGGGTGGTCTTCGGGCTCGACCAGGGCGGCATCACCCAGATCGCCGTGAACGCGGCGCGGCTGTGCCGCAAGCTCGGTGATGCCATGGTGGGCACCGACGTCCGCTACGAGTACTCGCCCGAGAGCTACACCGGCACCGAGACCGCGTACGCGGTGGAGATCTGCGAAGCGGTCGCCGAGGTGATCGAACCGACGTCCGATCGCCGCCTGATCATGAACCTCCCCGCCACCGTCGAGATGTTCTCGCCCAACGTCTACGCCGACACGATCGAGTGGTTCCTTCGGACGGTGCGCAACCGCGACACGATCACCCTGTCGCTGCACCCCCACAACGACCGGGGTACCGCGGTCGCGGCTGCAGAGCTGGGCATCCTGGCGGGAGCGGACCGCGTCGAAGGCACCCTCTTCGGCAACGGTGAACGCACCGGCAACGTCGACCTGGTCACGCTGACGCTGAACATGATGAGCCAGGGCATCGACCCCAGGATCGACTTGAGCGACATCGACTCGATCCGCCGCGTGGCCGAGTATTGCAACCGGCTGCCGGTGCACGACCGCCACCCGTACGGCGGCGACCTCGTCTACACCGCCTTCTCCGGATCGCACCAGGACGCCATCAAGAAGGGCTTCGCCGCGCTCTACGTCGACTCCGAGGCTGCGGGCCGAGGCAAGGACTATGAAGTGTGGGAGGTCCCGTACCTGCCGATCGACCCCGCCCACGTCGGCCGCAGCTACGAGGCGGTCATTCGAGTCAACAGCCAGTCCGGCAAGGGTGGCGTCGCCTACATCATGGAAGCGGAGCACGGCTTCGTGATGCCGCGCCGACTCCAAGTGGAGTTCTCCTCGTCGATCCAGGCCATCGCCGAGGACACCGGAAGCGAGATCACTCCCACGGCCATGTGGGACGCCTTCACCGCGACCTACCTCCCGGAGCTGCCGAGGTATTCCCTCCGATCCCACGAGCTCGTGACCAACTCCGACGGCGAGACGACCATCACCGCTCAGCTGCTGGTCGACGGCGAGCCGATGTCGGCAACCGGCACTGGCAACGGTCCCATTGCGGCGTTCGTGGCGGGCATCCGCGACGCGCTCGGCGTGGAGATCGACGTGGTCGACTACTCCGAGCATTCGATGGGATCCGGATCTGACGCCACCGCCGTCGCCTACGTCGAGACGGTGCTCGGTCAGGGTGTCACCCGATGGGGGATCGGGACCGACACCAACATCACCACGGCGTCACTCAAGGCGGTCCTCTCGGCGGCCGCCCGTGACATCTGACAGCGCCCGCAGCGCAACCGAGCCGTCCCTCTCGATCGGACTGCCGAACTTCGGCGACTACCTGCCGCTGTCGGAGTGGCACCACATCACCGAGATCGCCCGCGCTGCCGATGCGGCCGGCGTCGGGCGCCTGGTGGTCGTCGATCACGTCACCATGGGCAACGACACGTCGGGGTACCAGTGGGGTCGTTTCCCCACCGGTCCCGACGCTCCGTGGCTCGAACCCCTGACGGTGCTGGCTTCGATCGCTGCGGTCACCGAGCGCGTGCGTTTGGCGACCGGTGTCTTGTTGGCAGGACTGCGCGGTCCGACGGTGCTGGCCAAGACCGCCGCGACACTCGACGTGATGTCGCAGGGTCGTCTCGAACTGGGGGTGGCGACCGGCTGGCAGGTCGCGGAATACGAGGCTGCCGGCCTCGACTGGACTCATCGCGGACGTCTGCTCGACGGCGTGCTCGACACCTGCCGCAGGCT
>JBBQLA010000566.1:0-2206 GCA_038327485.1 Acidimicrobiales bacterium | reverse complement strand
AGTTCGATCAGCTCGCGTTCGATCGTCGGTCGGGGCAACAGGACGATGTGATCGGCCTCCGCCGCCAACCGCTCGACCAACCGCGCGCGGAACCAGTACTGCACCGCCGCGTCCTCCAGGGCGAAGTTCGACCGGTCGAGTCGCCCGCTGTCCTGCAGCGCGTCGATGACGATGTGCGGATCGGGCGCTGCGGTGAAGACCACTCGATGTCCAAGTCGACGGGCCACCTCCGCTGCCACCATCGTGCCGACATCGGCCATCCGCAGATGCCAGACGACATGGCGACCCTCGAGCGCGGCGCCGATGGCCGTGAACTCGCGCTCGATCTGCACCCGGTGCACCCAGCCGTCCCGCCACGGCATCGGGCCGTCCGGACCGACCCGGATCCGCTCCACACGGTGCGACGGTGACAGCGTCTCTGACCGCGACTCATCGGCGAACCGTCGGGTGACGGTGATGACTTCGTCGACCGCCGCGATGTCAGGCAGCGCCGCGCCCAGTGACCTGAGGAGCGAAGCGATCCCCCCGGAGTCACCGGAACCGAGCTTCGATCCCAGACGGTCGAGCCTGGCGTGGAGAGACGGTTGGACGACCACGATGCCCGTGCCCACCTCGCCGGCGGTCTGGGCATCGGTGGTGGGCGCCATGGGCACAGAAGCCGGCTCCGACGCCCAACTGAGGAGGGTGCGTTCGGCGACCATTGCAGCGAAGCCACCATCTGACATCAGCTGCCGCAGGGCGCCCACTGCTCGGGGACACGACGATCTGTTCTCCAGCGCCCACGCGGCGTGAGCGGCGAGCGACGGCTCTCCGCCCATCACCACCTCCGACAGCAACCGATCCGCCGAGGTGACTGGAACCTCCGCAATCGCGTGCAGCGCCGCTATGGCGGAGAGACCGTCGCCCTCGCGGAACATCGTCTCCAGTCGAGCAGCGTCGCGGTTCGGTCGTGTGGTGTTCGCCGCGGCCCACTGCAGCTCCTGTGCCATCCGCAGCGCCGAGGTGAGGCGCGGTTCGTTCGACGTCGCCCGCATCGCTCCCGCGACGAGATCGGAGGCATCGGAGTGGACGTGGATTGCAGACACAGGATCTCCCGGAAGTCTCTGACTCCTGTGCTTCGAACGATCCCGTCCGCTTGGATGCGCGCCAGGCGATCGGCCGGGCGCTTCAGCTGCTACTTGGAAACAAGGATCTGATCGAGCGTGGCGGTCACGAGGCGACTATCTGCGAGCTGGGCGACGCTGGTCCAGCAGTCACCAACGAGCACTCGTCCCGTTCGGCGGGCACGACCGTTGGTCACCCTCACCTCGTCGAGTCGATGGCTCACGTATCCGCAGACCCCGAATCGGTCACGGCCGAGTGCAACGAGCCCCGACGGTGCCAGCTTGCCGGCGGTTCCGTCGAGGTCGGTGCCGGCGTCGGCCGGTCGATCGGCCCGACCCATTCGCTCGGCGCGCTCGCCGGCCGAGTTATCGGCCACCCAGGTCGCACCCTCGCCATCCGTCACGATCGCGAACGGATTGTTCCAACCGGTCGACATCACCGTTGGAACCTGCTCGGGCCGGCCTGCTGGATCGAGGGCGAGCACCTTGCGATTCGGAACGGACAAGTCATCGCCGAGCGAATGAGGTGCAAGGAGGTCCCCGATGCCGATCAGGACAGCGCCATCCGAGCCCATGGCAAGCCCTCCCCCGTTGGCTTGATGGACCGAGACCGGGCCTTCCCAGATCACGGTCGGCGTCGTCGTTGCGGACCGGGGCGCGTCGGCCTCGATCCGGCCGACGACGAGTCGTGAATCGGACCGCCGGGTCCAGCTGACGAACAAGGTGCCATCGCTCCCCCGGACGATGCCGAGCAGTCCGCGCTGGTCTCCCTCGGCTCCGTCGGAGTCGACAACGGCGACCGGGTTCGGGTCGAGCCGCCCGCTTTGGTCCACGCGCCTCAGCCGGCCGGTCAGCCGCTCGCCGAAGAGGAACCCACCGCCGGGGTCGGCTGTCAGGGCGACTGCAGACGCGGCGTCGGACACGATCACTTCACTCTTCAGCAGCGGCGGTGGAGGCGGGCTGTCGACCTTGCCGTCGGACCCACAGGCTCCTCCCAGCACGAGCACCGCGGACACCACCACACACCGCCGGGCTCGAGCACTGACCGATCTCATCCCGTCAGTCTGCGTCATGGGTCCGGCCGAAACGAGCGGCCAACCGAA
>JBBQLA010000565.1:0-2210 GCA_038327485.1 Acidimicrobiales bacterium | reverse complement strand
CCACCTCGGAGGCTGACCTCAGGCGGAGTCGGGACGCTTCTGGTTCTGGTTCAGGTTGAGGGTCATCCGACCGCTCCACGCGCCGACCTCACTGCCTACTCGGACCCAGCCGAGTAGGCAGTAAAATCCGATGGCGCCGTGATTGTCCGGGTGAACGGTCAGGTGCATGGACTCGAAACCCGCCTCGCGCGCGCTCTCGGTGGCAACCTGCATCAGCACTCGACCGACGCCGCTGCCCTGGGTCGACGGATCCACCGCAATAGCCAGTACGCCGAAGGATCGGCGCGGTACTCCTGCGGGCACTTCGGTGCTGGGTGATGATGACCGACGAGCGACCAGCCGAGCCGCCAGCGTCACCCGCTTCCATCCAACACCTCTGGCCAAGATTCGCGGGTGCGTCACCACGCGACGCATCAGGAACCACTTCTCCCGCTTCACGAAGCCGATCGTCGAACCCCGAAACACCCCGCCGAACAAGTACCCGACGATCTCACCATCCATCGTGGCCGACAGTGCGGTGAGGTCGTGGGGTCCCGTGAGCTGCCACAGGTAGTTCCGGCGAACTGCTTCCACCCCGAGTTGCCCCAGCACACTGTCGGGAAAAGCATCGACGTGGAGGGCAGCGATACGTGGGAGGTCCGATTGGGCCACCTCGTGGACTTCGATCACGGCACCACCAGATGCGGCAGGATCAACGACAGCTCCGCTGACCACAGCTTGCGCACCGCCGGCCACGCGGACCTCTCCGCCAGCCCGCGGGCCGCCGCGGACACGTCGGCGAATCGCTCGGGGTCGGCCAGCAGCGACACCACCTGTTCCGCCATGGCCTCGTCGTCGCCGGCCTCGACCAAGATCCCGTCGACGCCATCGGTGACCATCTTCGGGATTCCACCCACGGCCGTTGCGACGGGGACGAGGCCGGACGCAGCTGCTTCGAGCAGGCTCACCGGCATGTTGTCGACGATGTTGGTGTTCAGAAAAACGTCATGGTCGGCGAACGCTTGACGCTTCTGCGCCTCGTCCATGTAGCCGGGGAAGGTGATGCGATCGGTCAGACCGAGGCGTTTGGCCTCAGCTTTGGTGGCGGCGAGCAGACCGTGATCGGCACCCGCCATGGTCATGGTTGCCTCGGGGTAGTTCGCCGCGACCCGGGCGAGGACACGAACCGCCATCTCCGGGTCGTAGTGCTCGTGGAAGGTGCGCATCCACAGCAGGTGGGGAGTCGGAGCCCACCGGTTGCGGTACTGGTACCTCTCGATCGACAACACGTTCGGGATCACCTGAACGTCATAGCCCCACTCCCTGAACGTCTCGGCGAGGAAGTCCGATGGGGCGAGGATGCGATCGGCCCGGGCGAAGACACGTTCGACTCGATTGCGATGGGCCGGCCCGAACACTGGGAGGTTTCCCCCGTGCAAGAACAGGATCATCCGCTTGTGGGTCAGCTTGCCGATCAGTGTGGAGAAGTCCGCGATCCAGAACGACGGACCGGAGAACACGGCGATGATGAGCACGTCGACCTTGCGCCAGGCGAACAACGCCAGGATCTGGTGTGCGGTCCGTAACGAGGGGCGACGAACCGTCGACGCCTGCCGCACTCGGTAGCCGAGCGTGGTGAACAGACTGGCAAGGGTCTCGTTCTGGCTGACGGCCTGGTTGGGCCGACCGCCCGAGTGGATGCCGATGAAACCGAGACGCGGCTGACGGCTCATACCTCTCGTGGTCGTCGAGCTCATGGGGTGGTCCTCCGGGAAGCGAGGGTCGAGAGTACCAATCGTTCCTTGCCGCCCGAGGTCCGCGGAATGGTGTCCACCCTTTCGAAGTCGAGCACGATCGAGGTGCCCAGGCGTCGGCGTAGCTCGGCCTCGAGCATCGCCTGATCCTGCGGACCGTAGTCATCGGTGACTTCGATCAGGATGCAGAGGCGATCGACGCTGTCCTGATGGACCTGAGCTCGTCGAAGGTTCGAGACCTTCTGGAACGCCAAGCTCATGGGAGCGGGTCCCACCGTGGATCCCTCCGGGGTCCGAACGACGTCGTCGATGCGGCCCGTCAGTTCGGACAGGCGCGGGAGGCCTCGCCCGCACGCGGAGGGACCGGTCGCTGCCGTCGCCAGGTCGCCAGTTCGGTACCGCAACAGGGGCATACCAAAGTTCATGAGACCGGTGTCCACGATCTCGGTGGCGTCGCCGAACTTCACCAACTCCAGC
>JBBQLA010000564.1:0-2216 GCA_038327485.1 Acidimicrobiales bacterium | reverse complement strand
GCCGATCGGCAGGTCGGTGACCGTGATCGCGGTGTCGGGGTTGGAGGGCAGCGCCGCTTCGCCGGTGAGGTTGGCGCTCGCCGCGAGGACGGTGCCGTCGGGCGCGATGACCTGCGCGAGGTCTGAGTCACCGCGGCTGGCCGGTAGTTGGATCGAGACGGTTCCGTCGGCCGTGGCTTCGCTGTCGAGCAAGGTGGCGATGTCGCGGGCGCGGCGGTCGTTGGCCTGATCGACGTTGCCGATCAGTTGGCTGCGCAGAAGTCCGACGAGCACGATCGACAGGGTCGCGGCGGCGACGGTGAACGCGATCGTGACCACGAGGGTGATCCGGGCGCGGGCCCCCCACGGTCGCCGGGTCGCGGCTCGACGGGTCATGGCAGGTCGGTTCGGTCCGGTCGCGGGGGATTGATGCGGTCGCCGGAGCCGCGCACGGTCTGGATCGTGGTGCGCCCGTAGGGTTGATCGATCTTGCGGCGGAGCCGGGCGATGTAGACCTCGACGATGTTGGGGTCGCCGTCGAAGTGTTCGTCCCACACCGAGTCGAGGATGTCGCCCTTCGATAGCACGGTGCCGGGGGCGCGCATCAGGGTTTCGAGGACCGCCAGTTCGCGGCTGGTCAACTCGATGGTTTCGCCGTCGCGGCGACACTCGCGCGAGGCCGGGTCGACTTCGAGGCCGTCGATGCACAACACTGCGGGCCGGGCTCGCGACCCGCGACGCACGAGCGCCCGGAGTCGGGCGGCCAGGACCACGGCGCTGAACGGCTTGCGTAGGAAGTCGTCCGCCCCGTAGTCGAGCGCTTCGGCCTCGTCGAACTCGCCGTTCTTGGCGGTGAGCACGATGATGGGCGTCCAGTTGTCTTCCTCGCGAAGGGTCTGGCAGACCTTGAACCCATTGACCCCGGGGAGCATGAGATCGAGGACGATGGTGGCGTAGTCCCGTTCGCGGGCAAGCCAGAGGGCGTCGTCGCCATTGGTGGCGACGTCGATGGCATACCCCTCGGCCTCCAGGCCGCGACGCAACGCATCAGCGATGTCGGGTTCGTCCTCGACGACGAGGATCCTCACTTCGGCACCGTAGGGGTCGGCACCTGAACAGAGGCTGAACGGTCGTGGGTGGCACGGGCAGCACGTGTAGGCAACGTGATCACTTTCGGGTGGACACGGACTCCTGAAGGCGGGCGAGACGGTCGATCAGGACCGTACGAATGTGCGGGTCAACGAACCCCCCGCTGCGGGTCAACGGACGGCAAAAGCTGGGTGCCGTCGGCTCGTCGACCGGTTTGCGGGGCTTACATTGAGCCCGTGGCCGATCCGGGGATCCTCATCGTCGAAGATGATCCGGCCATCGGCCACGGGTTGCGGACCGCCCTCGAAGGCCAGGGCTACGCGGTGACGTGGTGCGAACGGGGCCTCGACGCGCTGGCCCACACCGCCACCACTGCGTTTGTGGTGGTCCTCCTGGATCTGGGGTTGCCCGACCTCGACGGTGTCGAGGTCTGCCGTCGCATGCGAGCGGGTGGTGTCTCGGCGGCGATCGTGATGCTCACGGCGCGTACGGGGGAAGCCGATGTCGTGGCTGGTCTCGACGCTGGCGCGGACGACTACCTGACGAAGCCGTTCCGTCTCGTCGAACTCCTTGCCCGGGTCCGCGCCCATGTCCGCCGCGCCGGAACTCCAATGGTGGTGGGGGAGGCCAAGGAACCGATCGCGGTGGGCGCGCTCGCGATCGACGCCAGCGGCCGGAGGGTCTACGCAGATGGTGTCGAGATCGATCTGCGCCCCAAGGAGTTCGATCTCCTTCTGCTCCTGGCGGTGGAGGCGGGCCGTGCGCTCACGCGCGAGCACATCATGAGCGCGGTCTGGGATGAGCATTGGTTCGGCTCGACCAAGACCCTCGACATGCACATCTCCGGATTGCGACGAAAGCTCGGTGACCCGGCGCCCGTGACCATCACGACGCTGCGCGGCGTCGGCTATCGCCTCGAGGTCGCGTGAGGCACCGCATCCTGGTCACGATCGTCGCCATCACCACCCTTGCGGTCCTGGGCTTCGCCGTGCCCTTGGCCATCGCCCTCGCGGACACGTACGGAAACGCAGCGCGCCTCGGCTTGCAACGCGAAGCTGCGGCGGCCACGACCGAGATCCCTTCATCGTTCCCCAACGTCGTCGACCCTGTTGGGCTCCCAGCGGCCGAAGAATCGACCACGCTCGCGT
>JBBQLA010000563.1:0-2241 GCA_038327485.1 Acidimicrobiales bacterium | reverse complement strand
CAGCGGCCGGCCACCCCAATCGAAGCAGCGCCTGCTTGAGCAGCCCTCGATCGCCGACCCGCAGCGCGAATCGGTTGCCGTCGAGTCGCTCCCCCAGCAGCTTGGCGACCTCCTTGTCTCGCGACACCTCTTCGATCAGGGCCGGCTCGGCGGAAGTGAGCGCGAGACCTGCGGTGTCGTGGTCACGAACGAGACGAAGCCGACCATATCGACCCATCTGATCGTGCACCTCGGCCAACACCGAGGGGGCCACGGTGTACTTGGCGTAGCCGGTCAGCGTCATCGCGACCTCACCCGGCGACAGACCAGCAACTGCGGCATTCCACAACGACAGCGGGGTGATCCGATAGGTGTGGATGTGCTCGGGAGCCTTCTCGAGCTCGGCGAATCTTGCCAGCGACGCACGCGCATCGTCGGCCTTGGGGCTGGAGACCTCGAGCAGGACCGACAGGTCGGCTTGCACGATCAGAGGATTGAGAGGGTCGGTCATTGTGCTCCGGACGGATCGAGGTGCATCACGATCGACTCGACGACGCGGTCGCCGAGCGGAATGGGGACGGGCGTGTCGAGAAGACGATCGGCCGGCCGTTGGCTGACCTGCCAACTCCCGGTGGGAGGGCCGTCGACTTTGCGGGCGGTCATGGCGGCGCCGGTGGCAGCATCGAAACGAACTGCGACGCCGTTGGCGACCAGCGCTTCGCGAAGCTTGGCCGGCGACAGGGGCGATACCGCCACGGTGGTCGCCAAGGGCGTGAGCTTCGCGGGCCTCACAGCCACGGCGCGCGAGAACAAAACCGGATCGTCGGTGATCAGGTGACTGAAGGACTCCCCGAGGGTGACCGGCGTGGCGACGACCAGGTGGTCCTCGACGAAGCGAGCCACGTTGTCGGTGAGCGGGACCGAGGAGTTCGACCTCAGGAACTCGACCACTGTGGCGGCGTCGAGCGAGCCGGCGGCCGCAGCCAGGCGCGACACGGTCAACCGCCAGACGACCGCACCGCCCTCGCTCTCCACCTCGGCGATCTGGATCAGGATCCGAACCAGTTCAGGTGCGAGGTCGGCCGAAGCGATGATCGTGTGGTCGGGTTGCACCACGAACGACGTTTCGCCCGAGGCAAAGAACTCGCCCAATGCCCCCGGCACCTCGGCCGAAGCGACGTGCTCGGAGAGCGCCGCCCGGCCGGCTCCACTCAGTCCGACCGTGGTGCCCGAGCTGACCACGCCGAGGCGGACGAGATCGGCAACCGAGTTGTCGATGTCCGCCCCACAGATCGGATGACACTGGTGGAGCCATTCACTGAGCTCGGCGGCCGGCACGCCTTCCCCCTCGGGGAGCTCGGCGAGGCGACCCAGGAGCATCGTCCGGCGAATCGATGCCAGCCATGCGACAGGGTTGAAGTCGCCGTGGACGGTCATCCAGGACAACACCAGACTGAGCCAGCGAGCCTCGGGCAGCAGATGGCTCCACTCGGCGAAGCGATCGGGATTCAACACCCAGCCGACCGGGCGTTCGGTCAATCGGCCTTTGCCGCGTTGGGGAAGATCGACTGCCATCAGCACGCCCATCTCGATGGCAGCGTCGACCACCAGAGTGGCGAGCTTCGCCTCGATGCCAGCCGCTGTCGCCGCGTTCTTGATCGCCTTGACTGGCGGGCGGCGGTCGCCAGACTTCTTTCCTTCGGGCGCATCGGACGCCAGGCGAAGGATCAGTTGCTCGGCTTGTGCGACGACTCGGAACGCCACGCCGACCGGTTCGTCGATCGCTCGTGTCGCTGGCAGCGACGGCAGTGTCCACTCCTCGAACATCGAGCCGGTCAGCGCAAGGTGGGCTTCGAGCCACATCCAGGTGACGTTGCCCCAGTTGGTCAGGCCGACGAGACAACGGTCAGCGAGGAGATCGAGCGCGGATCGCCCGACACCGGATCCTCCGATCGACGCGTGGCTGCTCACGATCATCGAACGCGGGACGTCGAGCTCCCACGGCTGCAGCGCTCCGGTCGGCATGTGATCGTCATCGTCTGCCGGCCGTCGACGCGCCGCCCACGATCGCTCCGCCACCCGCATGAACACCAGCGCAGCGTCGGGGCCGCACGACGCCACGGCGCGTGTCAACCGTTCGGGGTCGGACAACACGCCGAGCACCGCTTCGGCTCGCTCGTATTTGGTGGAACCTGCCTCGACGCCCAGGAGGCGGCAGGCAATCTTGAGGCGATCCGAGCTGACCGAATCGAGACGAGTCCG
>JBBQLA010000562.1:0-2245 GCA_038327485.1 Acidimicrobiales bacterium | reverse complement strand
TCGGGATGCCTTCCGAGGCCGTCATTCGATCGATCCGCATCCGTTGCGCTTCGGTCAGATAGATCTGCGTCCTTATGGCTGACATACATCAAATATATACAGCAGGGTTCCTTCGTTCAACCATCTCCGGTGTGCCGATGGTGCAACGTACGCGACGCAGTCGCGAAGTACACGGGCCGGTGTTCTGAGGAGTACAGATGTCGGGAACGATCGAGCGGTACAGGAACAGGTGGCTACTGGGACATGCGACGCGCACGGTCGCGGGCACCGGTCGGTTCTCAGATCCGAGCGGGCGCTCACGGAAGCCGATGGTGTCCCGACCGATAGCTTCGTCAACTTCGACCACATTCACACGATTCCTCGCGAGACGTTCCGCCGAATGGTTTCTGCTTTGCCGCCCGAGCGTATAGCGGAGGCGTGCCGGACCCTCCAAGCGGCGACTGGGTGCTGACCGACGAACGACGCGTACGCTCCGATCGACACACAAGGCCAGAATTTGGTTGCCAAACACGCCGACCGCCGACCGTGGGACCGTCACAGGATGGGCGCCGCCTGCGCGAGTCGTTCGATCCGACGGAGCGCAGCCCGGCAGACAAGGGCGTACGGCGCCGCGAGCATGGGGACACCGAACGTCACTCGACAGCCGTCGGGGGTTGGCTCAACGGTGTGGGTCGTTGCCGGAATGCCCGCAACCGTCCACGACCAGGCTCGCCCATCCTCGAACCCGGTGATCGTGAACGGCAACCAGAATCCCAAGGGACTCCGAACCCGCCCGGTCGAGCCTGCACGAAGCTTCACGGTGGGTAAGTCGACCCTGGTGACGCTCGGGCCCCATTCGGACCATCGCGAGGTGTCCACGAGCAAGTCCCACACGACGCTGGGGTCAACGGGAATGACGCGGCTCACCGAGATCGTCACGGCTGTCCCGCTTCTGTCGGGTCAACGCCCGTCGCATCATCGGTGAAACTCTCGGAGGGGAGCTCGGTCGACCCGGCGATGATCGCATCGACGACGCGTGCGGCGACGAGATCCGGTGAGAGCCCGACCGGCAACTCGGGCGAGGTGCCCGCCAGGGGTCGTTGAGCGAGTCCGGTTTCGGTGTGGGGCGGCCGTACGTCACACACCTGGATGCCGATCCGGCGGAGCTCGCGACTCAGCGATCGGTCCGCTGCGGTGAGCGCTGCTTTGGTCGCGGAGTACGCAACCATGTTCGCCATGGGTTGCTCCGCGACCACCGCGCTGATGTTCACCAGGAACCCTCGTGACTCGGCCAACAGCGGCGCGACTCGTTTGATGAGCCACAACGGCCCGATCACGTTCGTCAGGAAGAGCTCCTCGATGACGGTGTCGTCGGTCTCGACGAGCGGACCGAACGCAACGATCCCAGCAGCATTCACGAGCCCGTCGAGCCGTTCGTAGTGGCCCAGGGCCGCAGCGGCGAGCACGTCACCGGCTCGGGGATCGCGCACGTCGAGCCGGACGGCAACGGCATCGTCGATGCCCAACGCGTTCAACCGCTCAACACTCCGGCCAGCAAGGATGAGGCGAGCCCCCTGGTCAGCCAGACGGCGGGCAATCGGGGTTCCGAGACCGCCGCTCGCGCCAACAACCGCGACGACTGCACCATCGAGCGAGCGTGTCATCGGCATGCCTCCTTCGATCGGATCACTCTGGTGCCCGACGGTCTTTCCGGCAACGGCTGCCTCCGGCGCCCAGCGTGACTTCGGCTAGCTGTCGTCGCCGTTGAGGACCGCTGAGATGGTGGCCAGCGAGAAGACCGACAGCGCCGGAAGGTACTGCTTGACGGAATCTCCTGCCTTGATGTGCATTCCGATCGCGCCAAGCATGAAGGCGGCGAGGCCGACCGAGGCGGGCCGCACAAGCTTTGGCACCGCATGCCCGACGAGCATCGCACCCGCCAAGCCCACCTTGGTGGCGCCGACGACGTACATCGTTGTTTCCGAGAGTCCGTACACGGCGAACTCTTCTTTCATGTTCGTTGCGTCGCCACCTCGATAGCCGGTGTCCCTGTTGAAGCGGCGGGTCCACACGTTCAGGATCCAGAGCGCAGCGACGGTTTGGGCGACTTTGCCGATCAATTTCATGGGCGGTCTTCTCCTACAAGCAATACGACCTGCGCAGCCTACGTCTACCTCGCCGAAGCTGGGCAGCGGTTCGTGGGGAGCCGATGTCGCTACCACGACCTGAGAAAGAGCACGACCAGCACGGCGTTCAATCCGGCGAG
>JBBQLA010000561.1:0-2257 GCA_038327485.1 Acidimicrobiales bacterium | reverse complement strand
GAGAAGTACTCGGTGCCGTCATCGATTCGCGATCGCCGACGCATGCCGGCGGTGTCGACGAACCTCAGGGGACCGAAGTCGGTCTCGACGATCGTGTCGATCGAGTCACGGGTGGTCCCCGGCATGTCATGAACGACGCTGCGATCCTCGCCGATCAGCCGGTTGAACAGCGTCGACTTGCCCACGTTTGGCCGGCCGACGAGCGCGATGGCGAACACGGTGGCGCCGTCGTCGCGCGACGACTCGATGGCGTCGGGATCCGGCTCGACGATCTCTTCTTCCTCGGGGAAGTAGCTGATCACCTCGTCGAGAAGATCGCCGGTGTTGCGGCCGTGGAGCGCCGAGATCGGCGTGGGCTCGCCCAGGCCGAGGGCCATCAGCTCCCAGATCGCCGGTTCGTGCACCGTGTCGTCGACCTTGTTGGCAACCAGGATCACCGGAGCGTCGACTCGACGGACCAGATCCGCCATCGCTGCGTCGTCCTCGGTGATACCGGTCGTCGAGTCGACGACGAACAACACCACGTCCGCACCGCGAACCGCGGCCTCACTCTGCTTGGACACCTTGGCATCGAGCTCGGTTCCGCCGACCATCCAGCCGCCGGT
The DNA here is from genome assembly GCA_038327485.1 of Acidimicrobiales bacterium. Taxonomy (GTDB): domain Bacteria; phylum Actinomycetota; class Acidimicrobiia; order Acidimicrobiales; family Microtrichaceae; genus JBBQLA01. Next base: position 1,652 of record JBBQLA010000561.1, on the reverse strand, counting down.
GTCGACGAGGAGGAAATCACGACCGCGCCAATCGGCTTCGACTTCCTTGCGGTCCCGGGTGACACCCGGCTTCTCCTCCACGATGGCGATGCGCGAACCCACGATCCGGTTCATCAGCGTGGACTTGCCCACGTTGGGACGCCCCACGATCGCCACGGTCGGCCGGTCACTCATGGCCGGAGGCTCCCACGTTCGCCGGGCCCGAGCGAGCTGACGCCCCGTGCCAGACGTCTCACGGCTCGCTCGGTCACGAGAGCGCCCGCCGCAACGCCACCCCGTCGGTGGCCACGATCTCGACCGGTCGTGGGAGGTCGTCGGGGGTCAGGCCGTCGAGGAATCGGCCGCCCGACAGGCAGACGTCCGGGAGTAGGTACCGGTGCCCCGCGGGTTCCTCGGCCAACGTTCGGATCAGATCCTCCCCCACCATGAGCCCCGTGACGCCGATGTTGCCACCGAAGAAGCGGTTCTCGACAGCGATCACCCGCACATCGTTTCGATCGAGCGACTCGAGCAGCGGCGCCAACACCTGAGCGCCCAACGCCCCACTGAGGATCGCCACCGGCGCGCTGTGACGAGGTCGGATCTCGACGGGTTGACTCACTCGAGGTGCCCGGTAGCCCTCCGCCGGTGCACCGTCGACCCAGTTGAAGAAACCGGTCTGTGTACCGATCGCAGCGCCGTCGGTGACCCCGGCGAACTCGGCACCGAACGCCCGGGCCATGCCGATCCCATCTTCGTGCATCCCGAAGTCACCGTAGGTCTCGGCGGGGGGGAACGGCCGCCCGGCCAGCAGGTAGTACTCGTCTGCTGCGAACACCATGGGCCGGCCCAGCACGGCGGTGAAGGTCTCCTGCCACGAGTCGATCAGATCGACGACGGCCTCCGCCTCGGCCGAGGTGTGCGCCCGCATGCGGGGCTCGGTGCTGTGGTCACTGATCCCGAGCGGCACCACGGCGACGTCGATCAGCTCGGGGTACTCGTCGAGCACGCCGAGCAACGTGTGGTCCAGGGCAGCTCCGTCGTTCAAACCCGGGCACACCACGATCTGGCCATGCACCTCGACGCCGTGGTCGAGCAATGCTCGCAACCATCGCAGGCTGGGAGCGCCGCGACGGTTGCGCAGCATGTCGATGCGCAACTCGGGGTCCGTTGCGTGGATCGACACGTACAGCGGCGACAGCCCTTCGGTGATCACGCGTTCCAAGTCGGCTTCGGTGAAGCGGGTCAACGTCGTGAAGTTCCCGTAGAGGAACGACAACCGGTAGTCGTCGTCCTTGAGGTAGAGGCTGCGGCGCATCCCCGGAGGCAACTGGTAGATGAAGCAGAACTCGCAGTGGTTGTCGCACGTGCGGACCTCGTCGAACAACGCGGAGGCGATCTCGATGCCGAGGGGTGCGCCCGCCTCCTTGACGATCTCGGTGGCCACCGGCACGGCACCACGCAGCAGTTCCAGATGCACCTCGGCCTCGTCGGTGAGCACCCGGTACTGGATCACGTCGCGGATCGGTTGACCGTTGACCGACAGCACCAGGTCATCCACCGCAACGCCGGCGACCGCAGCGGGCGAGCCATCCAGGACCCCGATCACACGCGCAGAGAGATCGGACACCTCTCCATGCTAGGAGCGTGGTTGTAAGTTGACGGAGTTCACG
>JBBQLA010000560.1:0-2257 GCA_038327485.1 Acidimicrobiales bacterium | reverse complement strand
ACCCTGCACCCAGAGGCGGAGATGACCCGCTTGATGACCCAGCAGTAGCTCGGGCCGGTTCCCCATTCGTGTGTCCGAGGATCGCCACGCCGGTGCCGATGATGATCGCTCAGGACCGCTGGCGCGGGACCGCCATCCCGGCGAGCACGTCGTCGATCGCGAGCGAGCCGCCGACGATCTGGATCGCCACTTCCGTGAGGCGATGGTTGTTGCTCCGGGCGAATGCTCGGAGCTGTCGGGTCGCCTCGTCCATGTTCACGTGGGCCCGTTCGGAGAGCATCCCCTTGGCCTGCTCGATCACCACCCGACTGTCGAGCGCGTGGCGAAGTTGGCCGGTCTCGATCTTCGATTCCCTGATGGCCTGATCCTGCAGGATGGCGATGCTCGCGACGTCGGCGAGCGCCTGAGCGAGGCGGACGTCGGCTTCGCCGAGCGGCTCGGGTCCGCAGCAGAACAGGTTGAGGGTGCCGATCACCGTGGTGCGCAGGCGCAAGGGGAGCGCGTGCACCGTGCGGTAGCCGGCGCCCGTGGCTTCGGGAGCGAACCTCGGCCACAACTCCGTTGCCGAGGCCAGGTCTGTGTGCAACACCGGCTGTCCGGTCGAGAAGGCCTCGAGGCACGGACCCTCCTCGTTCTGGAGTTGGAACAGTTCGAGCAACCGCGTCTGCTCGTCCGACGCGGCCGTGACCTGGAGATGTCCTTCGGTATCGGCGAGGAGGATGCCGGCAGCGTCCGCCGGGACGAGATCGATGCACCGGTCCACGAGAGTCGTGAGGAGGTCGATGATGTCGAAGTCGTCGACGAGGGGGAGTCCGCGAGCTCTACGAACGTCGTGTTGAGGAGGTCGCCGCGCACCATCACGTCCACCCTTCGGAGTGTTGAACGCTCAGTCCACCACGTCGCTCGTCCCCGCGCTCGATCGTCGTGGTCGCGACTCGCTGGTCGGACTGTGCGCCGGTACCCCCGTTAGGGTGCCGGAATGGCGAACAAGCAGACACCCTCAGGTGAGACCAAGAAGGCCGGCAAGACGCTCAAGGAGAAACGAGCGGCGAAACACGCCAAGGTCGACGAGAAGACCGCAGCGAGGAAGGCTCGCGACAAGTAGTCGACCTCGTCGATTCATCCCGGCTCGCCGGGCGATCGAAACAAATGGTCGATCCACCGCCCCCGTCGATCGGCGAGTGGTCATGGCGCGCCGCGGCGCCGGGACGCAGCAACCTCAACCTCGACCTCAACCTCAACGTGAGCTAGACGTCGATGGTTTGGCGTGATGAGCGCGCTCGCGCGCCTTGCCGGAGATGCCTTCGAGCTGGGCGATGATGCGGAGCATGACTTCGTCCGCTCCACCGCCGATGGACAGCAGTCGTGAGTCGCGGAAGTATCGGGCGGTCCACGTCTCCTCCATGTAGCCGATGCCGCCGTGGAACTGCATGGCCATGTCCGCGACCTCGCGATTGAGGCGGCCTGCCTTGAGCTTGCCGATCGAAGCCATCTTGGCGATGGCGAACGGGTCGAGATCGTCGACCATCGCCTGCGCACAAGCCTGGTTGTAATGGTGCAGCAGGTCGACCTCGGCGATCAGCTCGGCGAGCTTGAACTGGATCCACTGCTGATCGGCCAGCGTGCGGCCGAAGGCCTGGCGGGTGCGCACGTAGTCGATCGTGCGATCGAGTGCGAGGCGCATGTGGGCGGTCGACATGTAGGTGGCGATCAGTCGTTCGTTCTGGAACTGGGCCATCTGCTGCTGGAAGCCCTGGCCGATCTCGCCGATGGTGTTGCCCACCGGCACTCGCATGTCGACGAACGAGAGCTCGGCGGTGTCCGAGGAGCGCATGCCCATCTTCGACAGCGTCCGGCTCACCGACAGGCCCTGGGTGTCGGCGGGCACCACGATCTGGGAGATGCCCCGGGAGCCGCCCTCAGCGGAGGTCCGGGCCAGCACGCACACCCAGTCGGCCTGAGCGCCGTTGGTGATGTAGAGCTTCGTGCCGTTGATGACCCACTCGTCACCGTCCCGCACCGCCTTGGTCCGGAGCCCGGCCACGTCGGACCCGGCGTCGGGCTCGGTCACCGCGATGGCCGCCACCGCGGTGCCGGCGATCGCCGGGGCGAGGTACTGCTGCTTCAGCTCCTCGCTGCCGTAGCGGTGCAGGGAGGGCGTCGCCATGTCGCTCTGCACGGCGACGGCCATGGGGACGCCCCCGCAGGACGCCCGGCCGAGCTCCTCCCCGTAGACGACGGTGAACGTGTGGTCGGC
>JBBQLA010000559.1:0-2263 GCA_038327485.1 Acidimicrobiales bacterium | reverse complement strand
ATGAAACGCCAGCCCGAACAGCTGAGCGACGCCACCAGCCAGCCGGTGATGTTCGTGGTCATGTTCGCCTATGTCTTCGGCAACGCCATTCCGGTGCCTGGGGGCGGGTCGTACCGCGAGTTCCTGATCGGCGGGATCATGGCGCAGACCCTGGTCTTCACGGCGTTCGGCGTGGCGCTCAGCATCGCCAACGATCGAAAGAACCAGGCCGTCGACCGGTTCCGTTCGCTGCCCATCTCACGGGGAGCCGTCTTGGGTGGTCACGCTGTGGCCAACCTGGTCAAGTCGTTGCTGCCGATCACACTCATGTCGATCACCGGCTACATCATCGGATGGCGCATCCGCGGCAGCCTGATCGAGACGGGCGAGGCGTACCTGCTCATGCTCGCCTTCGCATTCGCCATGATCTGGATCGGTGTGCTGCTGGGCAGCCTCGTGGCGACACCCGAGGGAGTGCAGGGCATCGCATTCGTGGCGCTGTTCCCGCTCACGTTCGTGGCGAGCACGTTCGTGCCGATCGCATCGATGCCCGGCCCGCTCAAGGCGGTCGCCGAGTGGAACCCCATCACGACGCTCTCCGACGCGCTGCGTAAGCTTTTCGGCAACCCGAACACCCCGATCAAACCGGGCGATGCGTGGTCGATCTCGCATCCGGTCGCCTACACGTGGATCTGGATCATCGCCATCGTCGTCATCGCTGCGCCGGTGGCAGTGCGGGCCTACCAGCGCACGATCGACTCCTGAGCCAGTGACCGCCCCCGACGGGCCCGTTGCGGCCCACTGCAGGTTCTCGCACTGCGGCATCTGTGTCTCCGACCTCGACCGGTCACTGCGTTTCTATTGCGGCGGGCTCGGCTTCGAGCTCGCCGAGGGCTATGACCTCGACGACACCATGCTGCCGGGCCTCGCCGATGCGCTCGAGGTCGCCTCGCCGGTGGCGTTGCGGTCACAGATGATCACCAAGGGCCCGCTCAAGATCGAACTGCTGGCCTACTCGACGCCCGTGGTGGCCGGTCAGCCGTCGTCGAGTCGAGGCCAGCTCGGACTCACGCACCTGAACTTTCTCGTCGACGACGTCGACACCACTGCGGCACATCTGGTGGCGTGCGGGGGAACGATTCTGCAGCACACCGACGTGACCGTGGGCGTGCGATTGCTGTTCCTGGCGGATCCGGACGGCAACCGAATCGAGCTGATGGCGAGCTGAGCGGGCTGTCTCAGTTCAGGCTGTCTCCATTCAGGAGGCGGCGATTCGGATGGTAAAGGTCGTTCCCGTGCCGACGCTCGACGTGACTTCGGTTCGACCATCCATCCGGTTGACCAACTCCGCCACGATGGCCAGTCCGAGGCCCGAGCCGGCGCCTCGTCGGTCGCGTTGGTTGTCGGCCTGGTAGAGCCGCTCGAAGACGTGGGGCAATTGATCGGTGCTGATGCCAGGTCCGTCATCGGACACTTCGACCATGACATCGGGTCCCTGGCGAGTGACCCGAATGGCGACGGTGGTGCGAGCGAAGCTCACCGCGTTGGTGAGCAGGTTGGCGATCAGTTGGGCGAAGCGATCGACGTCGACGCGGGCACGAGTCGCAGCGTGCTCGTCGAGTCGTGCCACGAGCGTGAGGCCGGCTTCGCGAAGCTCGGGCCCGAACCCGTCAGCGGTGCCGGCGACGATGTCGGCCAGATCAGCGACGGTCAGGTCGAGGGCGAACCGGTCGGCGTCGAGTCGGGCCAGGTCCAACAGGTCCCCGATGAGCCGCTCGAGCCGTCGGGACTCGCCGAGGATGACCCCTGCGGCGCGGCGCGGATCGTCGGTGGCGCCGTCGACGATCGCCTCGGCGTAGCCCCGGATAGAGGTCATGGGCGTGCGAAGGTCGTGCGACACCGACAGAAGGAACGAACGCTCCTGGTCTCGGGCGCGTCCGAGGGACGTGGCCATCGAGTTGATCGAGTCGGCGAGCACGGCGAGCTCGTCGTCGGGGCGGGCGCCCGGTGGTGAGCTGAGACGCGCCGACAGGTCACCATCGGCAATGCGGCGAGTGGTCACCACCGCTGCATGGACCGGCCCGGCGAGGCGGCGCCCGAGGACCGTGGCCACCGCCGCGGCGATGACGACCGAGATGGCTGCGAAGAGGGCGAACCACCGGAACGTCGGACCGAAGAACCGTTCCTGCTTCTGGGTGATCACGGTCACCGCCAGCCGGGTCCTGCCCGCGGCCCCCACCTCCGGTCGCGCCGCTGCGGCCCACAACGTGTTGCCGTGGACTCC
>JBBQLA010000558.1:0-2273 GCA_038327485.1 Acidimicrobiales bacterium | reverse complement strand
CTCTCGCACGAGCGCGGGACCAACCCTCGCCAGCTGGTCATCCACAGCCAACTGCTCGAAGAGCTGTTGCGTCTGGCGGCCGACAACGGTGCGCTCGACGACGTGCGGCTGCAGCAGCGTCTGGCCCAGGCCTTCGTGGAGGTTCGGCTGTTCCAGCTGCACAACCTGCGCAGCATCAGTCGGCTGGCGAAAGGTCTCGACCCCGGGCCCGAAGGCAGCGCGTTGAAGCTGTACTGGAGCGAGATGAGCAAGCGATTGCACGACACGGCCATGGCGGTGCTGGGCGACGCCGCATCGCTGTGGAAGGAAGCCGACGACAATCCGGGCGGAGGCGAGTGGCAGCGATCGTGGCTCTACTACCAAGCGTCGAGTGTGTGGGCCGGCACCAACGAGATCCAGCGCACCATCCTCGGCGAACGAGTGCTCGGCCTCCCGAAGCCTGCCGCACCGAAGGCTGCTCCCCCGAAAGTGGCGACTCGTGGCTGACGCCCTCGACTTGCCCCTGCAGGGACTGCGAGTGCTCGATCTGGGCACCCGCATCAGCGCCCCGTTCTGCGCCGGACTGCTCGGTGATCAGGGCGCCGAAGTCATCAAGGTCGAGGACCCGAGCGGCGGCGACTTCATGCGCTCCATCGGACCGTTCGTCCCGACCGAGGGTGACGACGCGGACTACTCGCTGTGGTGGGCGGTCGAGGGACGCGGCCGCAAGGGTGCCACGCTGAACCTGCGCACCCCCGACGGCCAAGCCCTGTTCCGTCGGCTCGCCGCCACAGCCGATGTGGTGTGCGAGAACTTCCGTCCCGGCACCGTCGAGCGGTGGCACATCGGCCCCGACGACTGCGATCCCCGCCTGGTGTGGGCGCGCATCAGCGTGTTCGGCCAGGACGGTCCCTACTCCGGTCGAACCGGGCTCGACCGGTTGGGCATCGCCTACGGCGGCCTGCTGCACCTGACCGGATATCCCGACCGACCGCCGGTCAAGCCGGGGGTGTCGATCTCTGACTACCTCACCGGAACCTTCGCGGCCGAAGCGGTGGTGGGCGCGCTGTACCGCCGAGACCGTCCGGGCGGCACCGGTCGAGGCGGCGTGGTCGACGCACCGTTGTACGGGTCGATCATGCGGATCCTGGAGTGGACCATCGCCGGACAGGACCGCCTCGGCGTGACCCGCCAGCGTGAGGGCAACCGCATGGCCAACTCCGCGCCGATCGACAACTTCCTGAGTTCCGATGGGCACTACGTGTGCATCGTCGCCGGGTCGGATGTGAACTTCAGCCGCCTCTGCCAGGCCATGGGCCGCGCCGAGTTGGCCAGCGACCCGGCATGGTGGCGGGTGAAGGACCGCGCCGCGAAGTCAGACGAGATCAACGACCTGGTGGCAGCGTGGGCAGCGACGTTGACTGCAGCCGAGATCGAGGCGGCGTGCCTGCGGTTCGAGGTGCCGGTGGGGACCGCGTATGACGCCGAAGCGATGCTGGCCGACCCACACTTCGAGGCCCGGGGCGACTTCGTCACCATCGACGATCCCATCGCCGGACCGCATCGCCAACAGGCGCCGTTCCCTCGCCTCGACGGCGCTCGCCCCGTGGCGCCGTCGCCCGCGCCGACACTCGGACAGCACAACGACGAGGTGTGGTGCGAGCTGGTCGGACTCACCCCCGACGAACTCGCCACCCACCGCGCCGCCGGGGTCATCTGAGGAACCCAGGGTTCGCTGTCAGAGCAGCGGGTTGAGCCAGCCGGGCGACGTGGTGCTGCGACCGGCGGCCACGGCGCCGCCGATGTAGTTGCGTTGCGCCTCGACAGTGCCGGCGCCAATACACAGTCCTCGGATGTCGCGGTAGGCCCGCTCGACGGGATACTCGCGGCTGTAGCCGTAGCCGCCGTGAATCTGGATGGCCTCGTCGCACACGAACTTGGCCGCCAGGTTGGCTGCGGTCTTGGCCAGCGCGGTCTCCAACGCCGGCGGCGTCCCACCCGGCCCGGCCAGTCGCACTGCCCGCCCCAGCAACAAGCGCGCCCCTTCGAGCTGCACCGCCATGTCGGCCAACTTCCACTGCAGGCCCTGAAGCTCGCCGATCATGCGGCCGTTGACCTCGCGCTCGTTCACGTATTTCACCGCGGCTTCGAGAGCGCCCTGCGCGGCGCCGACGCACATCGACGCGTTGCCGCAGCGCTCGTGGTTGAGGTGACCGAGCAACACCTTGAATGCACTGGTGTCGCTCGGGTTCCCCGCCAGCAACACGTCGGCCTCGGTGATCTCGACGGAGTCG
>JBBQLA010000557.1:0-2274 GCA_038327485.1 Acidimicrobiales bacterium | reverse complement strand
GGGCAAGACCACCGGCGAGCCGGACAGGACCGTGAACAGCTGACCGAAGGCGCGGTCGAAATTCGAGCGGTTCATTTCGTCGATGACCAACCAACGCCCCGACTCGATCGCTTCGATGAACATGCCGGGTCGGAAGATCAGTCCCTCGGGCGTCGGCTGCAGGCCCCCGATGGTCTCATACGTCGTCCACTCACTGGTGGCCGTGGTCGGTAGGTAGCCCGTGCACATCATCGATGAGCGAGCCAGTTCCGCGGTCAGATACGCCAGCGTGGTCTTGCCGGTGCCGGGCGGGCCGGTGAGGATCACGTGCTTGCCGGAGTCGATCGCAGCGACCAGCTGGTCACAGACGTGTTCGGGCAGTAGCAGGCCTTCGGTGACAGCCAGATCCTTGAGCGAGTTTGAGGTGAACGACGGCACCCCCTCCACTCGACAGATGCCCTACTTCACTTGAGAACGCCGCCCCTCCGGGGTGATCAGCCCGGACGCACTCGCACGGTCGGGTGGGGAAGGATGCGGCTGTCGGGTCGGGAGGCGATGTGTTCACGGAACCACTGATACGGACCTTCGCCGATCAGCTCGACGATCTCGTCGGCCAACTCCTCGTGGACCTTTCGGTGGCTGATGAACGCTTCGGGCGCCTCGGTGCACCACCAATGGAACTCCTGGCCGCCCTCGCCCCAGTCGCGACGCTCCCATTCCCGCAGGATGTACGTGGTGCGATCGTTGTCGTCGACTCTGGTCTCGAGGCGCAACGGGAGTTGCCAGCACACGTCAGGCTTCCAGTCGAGCGGGCGCTCGCCCACCTCGATGGCGGCCGAGTGCAGCGCGCACCCGCTGCCGCCCTCGAAGCCCGGTCGGTTCAACATGATGCACGCGCCGTCGACCGTGCGGGTCACCCAGTCGCCGTTGTCGTTCTTGGCGATGGCGCCGCCCAGTTCCTTGGCGGTGCGCTTGTGCTGCCACTGGTCCTTGCGGAGCCGTCCGATCGTGGCGCGAACCCGGGTGCGGTCCTCGGCGTCGGCGAAATGCGCGCCGAACGAGCAGCACCCTTGATTGAGGTCGGTGGCATCGTGATCGAGGACGCCCTGGCAGCCATTGCCGAAGATGCAGGTCCACGACGACATGAGGAAGGTGGCGTCGAACATCCACACCGTGCCGTCGTCCTCAGTGAAGGAAACCCAGTCGCGGGGTGGGGGAGTGGTCATGGGGCGCTCAGCGTAGCGATCGCCCGTAGGCTCCGGAGCCGTGTCGACAACTTCGCAACCGGTTGCGCCGCCGGCCGTGGACGACGGGATCGAGCGGGCCGTGGTCGACGAGCTGATCGGCGCGTTGGGACCCGATGGAGTTCGGGTCGGCGACGCCGCATGCCGGCTGTATCGACGCGATGCATCGACCTACGTCGGTGTGGTCCCGATGGCCGTGTGCCTCCCGAGCTCGACCGACCAGGTGGCGGCGATCGTGGTCATTGCCAACCGGCATGGGGTCGCCGTGGTGACCCGAGGCGCCGGCACCGGCTTGGCCGGAGGCGCCGTGCCCTTGTCGCGTTCGATCGTCGTCTCCACGACCCGCATGAATCACATCGTGTCGGTGGAGGTCGCCGATCGAGTGGCCTGGGTCGAGCCTGGCGTGTTGAACCTCGACCTCACCCGATACCTGGCGCCGTTCGGATTCTGCTTCGCTCCCGACCCGTCGTCACAGCAGGCCTGCACCATCGGCGGCAATGTGGCCAACAACTCGGGCGGACCTCACTGTCTGTCCGAAGGAGTCACCTCGGCGCACGTGGTCGCAGTCGAGGTGGTGTTGCCCGATGGCGACATCGTCATGCTCGGCGGCGTCGAAGCCGACGTGGCCGGCTACGACCTGCGCGGCTTGTTCGTGGGCAGCGAAGGCACCATGGGAATCGCCACGCGAGTGGCGGTTCGGCTGACCCCGCTGCCACCGTCGGTTCGAACGCTGCTGGCCATCTTCGACCACCTCGATCGAGCCGCCTCCGCAGTGTCAGCGGTGATCGCGGTCGGTATCGTGCCGGCGGCGTTGGAGATGATCGACGGCCCCTTGGCTGCAGTGCTCGAGGACTACGCCCACGCAGGCTTCCCGCGCGACGCCGCGGCGGTATTGATGGTCGAGATCGAGGGCACCGCCGCGTCGACGGCCGAGCAGGCCGACCGGGTCACCGACGTCTTGACCGAAGCCGGGAGCGTGTCGGTGCGAGTGGCCGAGGATGCGGCCGAGCGTGCCGGATGGTGGAAGGCGCGCAAGGCGGCGTTCGGTGCG
>JBBQLA010000556.1:0-2276 GCA_038327485.1 Acidimicrobiales bacterium | reverse complement strand
ACGTAGGAATACTTCACGGCCTTGATGGCTTCGAAGGTGAGGAGTTCGTCGAGTGAGGTCGGAGCGGTCATGGCAGGGACTCTACGATTCGCAGCCATGTCGGATCCTGATGCAACGCTCGCGATCATCTGCCCCGGTCAGGGGTCGCAAACGCCGGGCATCGGGTTGCCATGGCAGGGTGAGGCCGTTTGGGGGCTGGTCACAGAGGCGTCCGACGCCGCCGGGGTGGATGTCGGCCGCCTGCTGACCGAAGCCGAGGCGGACGAGTTGTTGGACACCGCCAATGCCCAACTGTCGACCTACGTGATCAGCGTGGTGATCGGAACGGCGCTGGCGGAGCGTGGAATCGTGGCGGGCCACGTCGCCGGACACAGCCTGGGCGAGTATTCGGCGCTGACCATCGGGGGTTGGTTGCCCCTCGCCCAAGGAGCGGAGCTGGTGTGGGCACGCGGGTTGGGCATGCGGGCGGCATCGGCCGAACGGGTCGGGACCATGGCCGCGATCATCGGGCTCGACCCGGCTGCGTTGACCCGGATGTGCGAAGCCGAGGGCGGAGTGTGGGTCGCCAACGACAACGCTCCGGGTCAGGTGGTGATCGCCGGTGATCCGGCCGCCATCGAGGCAGTCGGAGTCGCGGCGAAGGCCGCGGGAGCCCGCTCCCCCATGGCACTGCAGGTGGCCGGCGCCTTCCACACGCCGTTCATGTCGTCCGCACGCGAACCGCTGGTCGCCGCGCTCGAGCGGGTGACGTTCGTGACGGGTGCGTCGACCCCATGGGCCAACGTCGACGCGTCGGCGCACCTCTCGACCGTCGAGTGGCCCGATCTGCTGTCGCGTCAGCTGTGCTCCGCGGTGCGCTGGAACGACGAGGTGGCCGCCATGGTCGCAGCCGGGGTCACCACGTTCATCGAGGCTGGACCCGGCTCGGTGCTGTCGGGCATGGTCAAACGCATCGCCAAGGAGACCAGCCGTTCGAGCGTGTCGACGCCCGCCGACGTCGCCGAACTCTGAGTTCAGAAGGTGCGGTAGTTCGGGGCCTGCTCGGTAATGGTGATGTCGTGGGCGTGCGACTCACGCAGCCCAGCCGCGGTCATGCGCACGAACGTGGTGTTGGCCTGCATGTCCGAGATCGTCGCCGAGCCGGTGTAGCCCATGGCCTGACGGAGCCCGCCCACCAGTTGGTGGACGATGTTCTGCAGCTTGCCGGTGTAGGCGACCCGCCCCTCGATACCCTCGGGCACCAACTTCTCGGCATCGACCACGTGTTCCTGGAAGTAGCGGTCCTTCGAGAACGAGCGTGACTTCATGGCGCCCATCGAGCCCATGCCCCGATACTCCTTGTAGCGCTCGCCTTGGTAGAAGACCACCTCGCCGGGACTCTCGTCGGTTCCGGCCAACAGGCTCCCGAACATGGCCACATCCGCCCCCGCGGCGATGGCCTTGGCCAGGTCGCCGGAGTACTGCATGCCGCCATCGGCGATCACCGACACGCCGTGGCGTCGAGCTGCTTCGGCCACCTCGTACACCGCAGTGATCTGCGGTACGCCGATGCCGGTCACGATACGGGTGGTGCAGATCGACCCGGGTCCGATGCCGACCTTGATGGCATCCGCGCCAGCGGCAATCAACGATTCGGCCGCATCGGCAGTCGCCACGTTGCCCGCCACGATGGCGCCGCCCCACTGCGAGCGCAGCTCGGCCACCGTGTCGGCCACCGACCGGGAGTGCCCGTGCGCGGTATCGACCACGATCGCGTCGACGCCCGCATCGATCAGCGCCTTGGCCCGCTCGAACACGTCGGAACCGGTGCCGATCGCTGCGGCCACCTGCAGGCGACCCTCGCGATCCTTGGTGGCGAACGGAAAGTCGATCCGCTTCTGCAGGTCCTTGATGGTGATGAGGCCGCGCAGCGTGCCGTCGTCACCGACCACCGGCAGCTTCTCGACCTTGAATCGCCGGAACAGCTGAGTGGCCTCGTCGAGGGTGGTGCCGACCGGCGCGGTCATCAGCCCGTCCGACGTCATCACCTCGTGGATGGGACGACCGAAGTCGGTCTCGAAACGCAGGTCTCGGTTGGTGAGAATGCCCACCAACCGATGTGACTCGTCGATGATCGGCACACCGGAGATGTGGAAGCGCGACATGAGATCGAGCGCTGCCTGGACCGGCTCGTGGGCCTGCAGGGTGACCGGATCGGTGATCATGCCCGACTCCGAGCGCTTGACCCGATCGACCTCGGTGGCCTGCTCGTCGGCCGGCAGGTTGCGGTGGATCAC
>JBBQLA010000555.1:0-2281 GCA_038327485.1 Acidimicrobiales bacterium | reverse complement strand
GAGCCACCAGCTCCTCGGTGGTTCCCGGCCACGTCGTGGACTCGAGAATCAAGGTGACGCCGGGTCGAAGGAATCGACTGAGCGTCCTGGCTGCATCCTCCATGTAAGACAGATCGGGAAGGCCATCCTTCATGGGGGTCGGCACGGAGATGACCGCGATGTCGAAGCCTGCGAGATCCCGCACGTCGGTCGTGGCCCGGTAGCGACCTGTCTCGATGGCTGCCGCAAGGTCATCGTCAGAGACGTCCTCGACGTGGCTGTGACCGTTCGACAAGCGTTCGGTCTTGGCCGGGTCGACCTCGAATCCCACCGTGTCGTATCCGGCGAGCACCGCTCGCATCGCCAACGGCAGGCCTACGTAGCCCTGTCCAACAATGACAACGCGTTCGCCCATGTTCGCCCCTCCATCTAGTAGCCGGACCAGTCTGCGGGCCGAACGCTCTCGAAAGCAACGTCGTGTACTGATCGGCTCGAGTGGGTGTCGTGTTGAGGAGAAACGACCTTGGTGCTTGCGGGTGATGCGGATTGACACACCGTGGGTAAACGATATTTTTATGGAGAGATTGTGAGATTGCTGGTAGCGCAACTACCTCCCCAGTCGTATCGTGCCCTTGTGTCCGTGGGCGACGGACGAGGAGGGACGAAGATGTTGAGACTGATGAATGCCAGCGCGTACTCGCGCCGAAGGTTCGCACTCCAGGCAAGCCATGACGGCCTGTGCTGGGTGTTCGCCGTGTTGATGGCGACGCTCCTGCGATTTGAGTTCGAGTTCAGCCGCGTCGCCAAATTCGACGTCCTGTTGGTCGGACTGACAGCCGCTCTGCTCCAGTTGTTCGTGGGTCCCTTGTTCGGCCTTTACATTCATCGGTACCGCTACGGATCCATGGCCGAGGTGATCGCGACTGCTTCGTCGGTGATTCCAGTCACCGTCATGCTGGCGATCGTGAATCGGTACTTCCTGGGTCACCGCGTCCCGGTGTCGGCGACCTTCATCGGTGGGGTGATCGCACTTTTCTTCATGTGCATTGGCCGGTGTTGCTGGCGAGTGTGGTTCGATCGGCTCATCCGGCCGGATCACAGCACCGCAGATCGAGTGATCGTCTTCGGCGCCGGTGAGGGCGGTTTGCAGGTCATCCGAGCGATGCTCGGTCAACGCAGTGGAAAGTTCGTGCCCGTTGCGCTCCTCGACGACAACAAGGACGTCGCCAACCTTCGTATCCGGGGCATCTCAGTGATGGGTGGCCGCGACGACCTCTCCCGCATCGCCGCCAGGCTTGATGTTCAGACGTTGGTCATCGCTATGCCCAGCGCTAGCGCCGAGCTTCTGCGGGAGTTGGCGGCCATGGCCGACGAGGCCGGTCTGAAAACCTTGGTCGTTCCCAGCGTGACCGACCTGTTCGGCAGCCCGATCGGGATCTCCGATCTGCGGCCCCTCACCGAGTCCGATCTGCTGGGTCGGCGCGAGATCAACACCGACGTCGAATCGATCGCCGGCTACCTGACTGGCAAGCGGGTCCTTGTCACCGGCGCCGGCGGCTCGATCGGATCCGAGCTCTGCCGTCAGCTCCACCGCCTGGCTCCGGCCTCACTCGTCATGCTTGACCGTGACGAGTCAGCGCTGCACGCAGTGGAGCTCTCGATCGAGGGTCGGGCGCTCCTCGAGGATCCGGGCCTCGTGGTGGCGTGCATTCGTGACGGGGAGCGACTTCGTGAGGTCTTCAATCGGCACCAGCCGGAGGTCATTTTCCACGCCGCGGCCTTGAAGCACCTTCCGCTGTTGGAGATGCACCCCGACGAGGGGTGGAAGACAAACGTGCTCGGGACCGAGAACCTGTTGCGGCTCGCCATCGAGTTCGGTGTTGAGCGCTTCGTGAACATTTCCACCGACACGGCCGCCGATCCGTCCTCGGTGCTCGGGCAGACCAAGCGTCTCGCCGAGCAACTCACCGCGCAGGCCGCGGCCGAGAGCGGACGACCGTTTCTGTCGGTGCGATTTGGCAACGTGCTGGGAAGCCGTGGATCGGTCCTGCCTGTGTTCCGGGCCCAGATCGAGGCCGGCGGCCCCGTGACGGTGACTCACCCCGAGGTGACCCGGTTCTTCATGACGATTCCCGAGGCCTGTGAGCTGGTCATCCAGGCCGGCGCGTTGGGCTCGGGTGGCGAGGTGATGGTGCTCGACATGGGTGAACCAGTGCGAATTGCCGATCTCGCCAGGCGCCTGATCACCGAGTCGGGCAAGAAGATCGAGCTGGTGTTCACTGGACTACGCCCCGGCGAGAAG
>JBBQLA010000554.1:0-2282 GCA_038327485.1 Acidimicrobiales bacterium | reverse complement strand
CGAGGTTGCTGTCTTCCTCCTCGCCCACCGGCGAGTCGAGTGACAGCGGATCCTGCGAGATGCGCAGGATGTCGCGCACCCGAGCCGGGGTCATCCCCACCTTCTCAGCCAGCTCGTCGACGGTGGGCTCGCGCTCGAGTTCCTGCATCATCTGCCGCTGGAGACGGTGCACCTTGTGCATCGACTCGACCATGTGGACCGGGATGCGAATGGTGCGGGCTTGATCGGCGATGGCCCGGGTGATGGCTTGGCGGATCCACCACGTGGCGTAGGTGGAGAACTTGAAGCCCTTGGAGTAGTCGAACTTCTCGACGGCTCGCATGAGCCCGAGGTTGCCCTCCTGGATGAGGTCCAACAGCGCCATACCTCGACCGAGGTAGCGCTTGGCGATCGACACCACCAGACGCAGGTTGGCCTGGGTCAGCTCCTGCCGGGCGTAGTCACCCTCGCGACGCGCTCGTTCCAACTTCTTGCGCTCGACCAGGTCGATGACCTCACCCGACGCGGCCAGATCGGCCAGCGCGTGCTCGGCCTCGAGACCCTTCTCGATGCGTTTGGCCAACGACACCTCTTCGGGACCGGTGAGCAGCGCCACCGTGCCGATCTCACGCAGATACATGCGCACGGGATCCGACGAGGCGCCGGCCCCGGACGGCACCACTGCTCGGGTACGAGCCCGACGCAGGTTCGTGGCGCGGTCGGCTTCCATCTGGTCGAGATCGCCGAGGGTCGCCAGCAGGGCGGAGGCCTTCTCGCGGGCGGCTTCGCCGTCGGGAATGGCCACGACATCGTCGTCGGCCACGATGTCGTCGAGCGCCTCGGCCGGGTCGACGGTGTCGTCGATGGTGATCTGGTGCGCCGCGAAGTAGGTGCGAACGTCGTCAGGGTTCACCTCATCGGAGGTGAGCGTTGGCGCCAGCACCGACAACACGTGATCAAGGCTGAGCGAACCCGCCGCAGCACCTTGGTCGACCAGCTGGGCCAAGTCGGCCGGTGGAACGCTGTCGAACAAAGTCACTCCGGCCCTCCTCGTGTCACCAGGATCGTCGAGTGGTGTTTCACCGGGTATCGACATGAGCACTGTCATCGGAGCTCCCCGGCGTTCTCCTGCATCCAAACTAGCAACTCATCCACGGCTTCCATCGCTGGTTGATCGCCACGCAGGTCGTCCAACCTGAGCTTTAGCCAGCTCATGACCTTCATGTAGGTGAGCGAGTCGTCCGCGCCGCGCGCGTCTGACTCCAGCCGGCGCAGCATTGCGGTGGCCGCCTCGGTGGCCAGTCGCGTGACCACATCATCGACGTCTGCAGTGCTTTCCGACACCGCCAGTCGGGTCAGCAGGTCGCCCACGCCCGGCTCGGAATCGTCGATGGCCCGATGGATGTCTCCGCCCGCTTCGGCCAACGCTTCGAGGGCTCGACGAGCGACACCCTCGCGGAACAGCACAGGCCGGATGCGTTCGAGCGCGGTGCCCTGCATGGTGGTGCCGTGCTGGATGACCAACCGCAATGCCTCGGTCTCGGAATTCTCCCGCAACGGAACCGGACCTTCGGGGGCACGGTCACCTCGACCACCGTCGTTGCTGCTGAACCCGGCGCCCGGATCATCGTCGGATTCGGAACGACGACGCGGACGGGGTGTCTCGGCGGCCGGGCGAGCCGGTTGACGGAGTTGCTCGCGCAGCCGATCTGGTTCGACACGACAGGTCGACGCGATGTTCATCAAATACTGATCACGAACGAGCGGATCGGGATGTTCGCGAACGACGTCGACGGCGATGGTGGCGGCGCGGGCGCGACCCTCGGGCGTGGCGAGGTTCGCAGCCTTGAGCACGCGGTTGACCCGGAATCCCAGGAACGGCACAGCGTCGCGCACCGCTGCAGCCAAGCCCTCGGGATCGTTGCGGGCCATCTCGTCGGGATCGGCTCCGGGCGGCAGGGCCAGCACCGACACCTCGAGCTCGAGGCGGCGCTCCCACTCATAGACCCGTTCCGACGCCGCTTGCCCGGCCTCATCGGCGTCATAGGCCAGCACGATCCGGTTGGTGAAACGTTTGAGCGTGCGGAGATGATCCTCGGTCAACGCCGTACCGCACGTGGCGACCGCCCGAGGAATGCCGGCGCGGTGGAAGCCGATCACGTCGGTGTAGCCCTCGCACACGATTGCTTCGGCGCTCGCCACGATGTCGGCCTTGGCCCAGTTCAGCGCGTACAGCGTGCGGCTTTTGGCGTAGAGGGTGTTCTCGCGACTGTTCTGGTATTTCGGGCCGTCGGCGTCGGGCA
>JBBQLA010000553.1:0-2290 GCA_038327485.1 Acidimicrobiales bacterium | reverse complement strand
AGACGACCAAGGACCAGGTTGCTCGAGCGTTGATCGCCATCGCCCAGGCCCGCCGGGCCGCCACGAGCACGACGTCACCGCCGACGCTAACCACGGCGGCACCGACGACCACGATGGCGCCCGCTCCGCTCTACGTCTCGGCCATTGCGACGAACTACCGCAATGCTTGCGCGTTGATCAACGACGGAACGGTGAAGTGCTGGGGCGACAATTCTGCCGGCCAAGCCATCGGCGGCGTCATCACGGCCGGCGTGGTCGGGCCGACGACAGTCGCCGGAATCACTGGCGCGACCAAGGTCGCCATTGGCTACGACCACGGATGCGCCCTCGTTGCCGGCGGGTCGATCAAGTGCTGGGGCGCCAACGACCACGGTCAGCTCGGCGACGGCACAGCGATGACTCGCACGAGTCCCGTGACGGTGCTGGATGACCTGAGCCAGCCGCTTGTCGGATACACGCTCCTGGCCGCCGGCGCATCCCACACCTGTGCGGCCAACGGACCGGTGGGCGGCGAGTTGCGGTGCTGGGGACTCAACAACATCGGTCAGGACGGCACCGCCCGCACGACCGACGAGAAGTTGGCCAAGTCCGTGGAGTTCCCGATTCCGTACAACTACCACACCTTCGCGATCTCCAGCTTCTACAACCACACGTGCGTCGCCACGGGCGGGTACGGCAGCTATTGCTGGGGCAACAACGCTCAGGGACAGCTCGGCGCCAACGTTTCGGCGCCCTACGTGACGCAAGCCAGCATCGTCACC
Organism: Acidimicrobiales bacterium; assembly: GCA_038327485.1. Lineage (GTDB taxonomy): Bacteria > Actinomycetota > Acidimicrobiia > Acidimicrobiales > Microtrichaceae > JBBQLA01. Next base: position 1,529 of record JBBQLA010000553.1, on the reverse strand, counting down.
GGACTGGCCGGCACCCCAGGGGCAAGGGCGATTGCCGTCGGCGACTACCACACGTGCTTCGTCGAGAGCCTCAGTCAGACGGTGTCGTGCTTCGGAGCCGGTGGATCAGGTCAGGGCGGCCATGGCTCCGACCTCGGTGACTCCAACTACTGGTCATCGGGGTCGCAAGTACAGACCAGCTCCGGGCAGTTCCTGACCGGACAGACGGCCCTCACCGCGGGCAGCTCACACACGTGTTCGACGGGACTCGGTGGCGTCGTGACGTGCTGGGGCTTCAATGACCGAGGTCAGCTGTCCGATGGCAGCACCGACGGCTCGGTCCCCAACCCGTCCTACGCCACGCACCATCCCGCGGGGCCATCGCTCACCTCAACGGTGTCGGCGGGGGGACGGTTCACCTGCTTCCTCACCGCTGATCACGTCGTGAGATGCGCGGGAAACAATGGCTACGCAGAAATTGGGAGCGGCACTGCCGATCCGGCCGTACCGCAGGCGACGCCGGTGGTGGTGAACGTCCTGCCGTGAGCGACGGCTGCTATTCGGGGTAGGTCAGGGCCACCGCTGCCTCGGGCGAGTTCACCCGGAAGGCGAAGCTGAGCTCGAGGTACAGGTTCACGTCGTCGCCGATGGTGGACCGGTAGCCGATGGCGTAGTCCTGGCCGACCACGATCTCGGCGTCGCCGCCGCGTTGGCTCAGCACGACAGCGCCGTTCACCGATGGTGCCCAGATGATCGGACCACCGGTGATCAGCTTGATGTGTTCGAACACCGGGTAGCCGCCGCGCTCGGTCGACTCGACCACCCCGGTGTAGCAACGCGGGCCCAGCGCGACGGCGTACGGGCCATCGACACCGGCGGCTCGAAGGGTTGCCACCGCTTTGGCCACGTGTGACGGGTAGTCGTCGTAGTTGTCGCTGATGTCGACCGACTCGTGCACACTCGCGCTGGTCAGCCCCTCGATACCGGCAGCGGGGTAGCCGTGGAAGATGGTGCCGTCCTCGGCAGCAGCGGCAGTGCGAGCCGCCTCGACCACTGCGTCGAGGTCGAGGTTGTCCGACCCGCGATCGGCCGACGCGAGATCCGACAGCTTGAGCGTGAAGGGTGTGCGCACCTCGATCAGCGGCAGTACCTGGCGGATCGATGCTTCGGAACCGACGACTGGCGGGGTCTCGAGAGGCGCGATGCGGTCGAGGTCGATGGTGGAATGGCCCCAACCCAGCGGCCCAGACATGTCGATCAACTTGCGCCCGGCCAGGAAGTGGCGCAGCGACCGGGTGGCTTCCGCCTCGATCTGGCTCCAGGCGGAGTCGGTGATCGGGGCGAGTTCTCTGAACAAGTGGTTCACAGTGATCCTTCACTCTCATTGCGGAGGTTGCCGACGGGCAGCGTCTTGGCCGGGTCGGTGTTGTCAGTGTCGCCCCCGTGTTCGGCGGCGTGTTCGACCTCGAGGATGTCCGCCGGCTCCGTGAACAAATAGGTGCGGAGGTGCTCGTCCATCTTGGGGTCGTGACGGCGCAACCACTCCAGCG
>JBBQLA010000552.1:0-2293 GCA_038327485.1 Acidimicrobiales bacterium | reverse complement strand
CAACTGGTGGTGGCCGACGGTCGCATCGGCGACGCGCGACTCCGCTCGGCCCGTGGCTGGACGGAGGAGGAATGGACCGCGGCGAAGGACCGTCTCCGCCGCCGCGGGCTCATCGACGACGACGGACTCACCCTCGTGGGTCGGGCCATGGTCGACGACATCGAAATCGCCACCGATGCCTTGGCCGCCCAACCGTTCCGCGACGGTCTCACCGAGACCGGCATGGAGCTCCTGCCGAGCCTGTTGCGACCGATCGCCCAGGCCATCACCGACGCCGGTTTGGTGCCGTTCCCCAATCCGATCGGCGTCCCCACCGAATGAGCCCACGACCATGACCATCACCCTGCTCGTGGCCGACATCGCCGGGACCACCGTGCGCGACGACGGGATCGTCGAGGCGGCGTTCACCGATGCCATGGCCGTGGTCGGCGTCGGCCCCGACGACTCGTCGTTCCCTGCGGCCGTGGACATCGTGCGATCGACGATGGGTCAATCCAAGATCGTCGTGTTCAACCAGATCCTGAACGACGAGATGGCCGCTTCACATGCCTTGGCCGCGTTCGAGATGTCCATCGCCCGCCGCATCGACGCGGGCGAAGTCGAGCCGCTGCCGGGCGCGGTCGACGCGCTCCGGCAGGTTCGCGAGCTGGGCTGTCAGGTCGCTCTCACCACCGGCTTCGGTGACGAGACCCGAGAGTTGCTCATCGATCACCTGGGCTGGCGCGACCTCGTGGACCTGTCCATCTCGCCGTCGACGCACCTGCGGGGCCGACCGGCCCCCGACATGATCCTGGCCGCGGTCATGACGCTCGGCATCGACTCGGTCCGCCACGTGGCCACGGTCGGCGACACCGTCAGCGACCTCGAATCGGGTTGGAACGCCGGCGCCTCCATCGTGGCCGGTGTGCTCACCGGGGCTCACGTCCGCGCCGAACTCGAAGCTGCACCGCACACCCATGTGATCGACTCGATCGCCGATCTGCCGCCGCTGCTGGCAACGGACTGACCCGACCGAGCTGCACGCCCCTTCGGGTCAGGCGCTGGCCGGGTGGTAGCCGGTCGGGATGTTCTCCACCACTGGCTTTACCAGTCCCCTGGAGACCCAACGGCGCTTGTCCTGATCGGCCCACACCAGCATCGGCGGAAGCACCACCAGCGCTGAGACAAGGGCCACGGCCACGTTCAAGGCCACGATCTGGCCGAAGTCACGCAACAACGGCAGCGACGACAGTGACAGCACCGCGACGCCACAGATCGCTGTCAGCCCGGACACGATGAACGCTCGACCGGTGCGAGCCGCGGTCACGTCGACCGCCTCCTTGGGCCCGAGGCCCCGCTGTCGTTCCTCCACAAATCTCAGCAGGATCAGCGACGTGAACTCCGTGCAGGTCGCCACCACCAGCGGTCCACCGACTGCGGTCATGGGGCTGAGCACCAGTCCCAGCGCGTAGGCGATGAGCGATGCCGCGCCGGTGGCGATCAGCACCGGTACCAGCGACAGCAGCGACCGGATGATGCTGCGCAGCCGGAAAGCCAGGAAGAGGAACACGAACCCGATGGCCAGATAGGTCAGCAGCACCCGGTTCGACTCGAGGTTGTCGAGCAGGCCGACGCCGACGACCGCGAGGCCCGACGGCACCGCCCGAACTCCGGGCGGTTCGGTCTTGTCGGCGCGCATCTCGGTGACGATCGAGCCGGTGCGTTCGAGCGAGCCCGGCGCGAGCCGGAAGGCGATGTTGAAGGCCGTGCCGTCGGCCGCCACCGTCGACGACTTGACGTCGGCCGGAGCCAGATCGAACGCCGCCTTCACGTCTTCGCCGCGGGGAGCGATCGGCGATCCGCCGGGCACGTCCAACAGGTCACCGATGGTCGTCTGGATCGACGAACCGGTGAGCAGCACGCCCTCGTGCTCGGCGATCTGGTTGCGAGTGAAGTCGTAGTTGTACTTGGTGAACGTGTCGCTGAACACGTCGTTGGCGGTGACGAACACGCCGAGCTCCGACGACGACTTGGCCTCGCGCTCAACGGCGTGGAAGTCCTTGATGGTCTGCGACGACTGGTTGACCCACTTCACCGGGTCGGTCTGCAGCGTGAGCTTGCCTTCGACTGCGGCGCCACCCAGGAAGATGGCGACCGCGGCGACGGCCAGGGGCATGGCGGCACTGGCGGGAAGCGAACCGAGGCGCACCACGAGCCGACCGAGGATGCCCTCGCTGAAGTCGCGACCCTTCGTCGGCGACTTGAACTCGCGGATACCGAGCGTGGCGAGCGGAAAGATGATCGAGCACAGGCA
>JBBQLA010000551.1:0-2294 GCA_038327485.1 Acidimicrobiales bacterium | reverse complement strand
GCCATCTTCGAGTTCGGTCATCGTGGGGTCTCCTGGTTCGTGGAGTCGTCGGAGTCGTCGAGCTGGAGGGCGACAGCCAACTTGCGGCGGGCGGCCGTGAGGGTGGCGCCGACGGTGCCGACGGCGACGCCCATGACCTCGGCGATCTGCGGCTCGGTCAGATCCGCGAGGTAGCGGAGGGCGATCGCCTCACGCTCTCGCCGGGGGAGCGCGGCCACCGCGGCCCACACCTCGTGGCGAGGGTCGGACGGGGCGATCCACCCGGACGTCGCCGCGTCCTGTTCGGCCTGCCGCCGGCGAGCCGATCGGCGCTTCGATCGGCGCAGCACGTTGAGCGCGACGGTCAGCAGCCAGCCCGTGGGCGAGGCCATGGTCTCGACCCACTGCCGGCGCTCGAACGCTCGGACGAACGCCTCGTCGACCGCCTCGGTCGCCGCGTCCCGGTCACCGCTGATGGCGGCGACGGTGGCGATGAGGGCGGTGCGCCGCTCGTGGAACAGACCGGTCAGTCCGCCGATCGGCCCGCTGATGTCCACCGGCAACGATCTCACGCCCCTACAAGCCCTGGGGTCGCCGAATCCCTTGGTCCCGCCCATGACCAGCGGCCGGGAAGTAGCGTTTCGCTCCGGTTGCGTCGTTCGGCCCCTCCGGGGCCAGGACTGGGGGTTCACGATGACCGACCTGCTCGACCGCCCACTCGCGGGTGGCCTCGCGGCGCCCGAACCGTCGGCGCCCACGATGCCCAAGGCCTGGGACCTGAGCCTGCCGCTCCGCCTGCTGCTGGGCTGCCTGTCGGCGGCCGCCGCGGTGATCCACCTGGCGATGGTTCCTGCCCATGCGGGGGAGTCGATGGTCGAGGGCGTCGCGTTCGCCATCTCGGGCTGGATCCAGGTCCTGCTGGCCGTGGCGATCGTGGCTCGACCATCCCGACGCTGGTTGGCACTGGCCATCGTGGCCAACCTCGCCTTCATCGCCGCGTGGGCCGTGAGCCGGACGGTCGGCCTGCCCATCGGCACCGGGGGAGTCGAGTCGGCCACGGTGGTCGACCTCACCTGCGTCGGGTTCGAGGTCGCCCTGGTGCTCGTCGCCGCGGTGGCGTGGTTCCGGCCCGGGATCGGTCGCGGGTGGGACAGCGGGGCCCTCGTCATCGCCTCTGCCATACCCGTCGCCATCCTGATCGGCACCACCGCCGTCGTCGTGTCTCCCAGCGCCACGGCCCACACCCACGGTGGAGAAGTGGCCGGTGGCCACACCCACGGTGCCGCCACCGGTGACGACAAGGGCCTGTCCACCCTGACCAACGGCCACGTCCATGCCCACGCGGCCGACGTGGCCCTCGACCGGACGACCCAGGCCCAGCTCAACGCCCAACTCGCCCAGACCGCGGCGCTCGTCGTGACGTATCCGACCGTGGCGGCCGCCGAGGCCGGCGGCTACCACCGGGCCGGACCCTTCACGCCCGGCCTCGGTGCGCACTACATGCCGCCGAAGATCGTCCCGGCACCGAACGGGAACATGGACGACGCCTCACTCGCCGCGCCGATGTTGATCTTCGACGGCATCACGCCCGACGCTCCGCTGGCCGGATTCATGTACCTCGCCTACCGCACCGACGAGCCGGCCGGCTTCATCGGGCCCAACGACCACTGGCACTACCACACCAACGTCTGCATGACGATGAAGGACGGGGTGATCGACACCCCCCTCGGCGCCGACGCCGAGAACATCGACCCGGCGGTGTGCAGCGAGTACGGCGGGTCGATCATCGACAACACCGGCTACATGCTCCACGTGTGGACGGTGCCCGGCTACGAGTCGACCAACGGCACGTTCAGCGACGTGAACCCGGCCATCACCTGCCCGGACGGCACCTACCACCACATCGAGCTCGCCGACCTCGGCCGCAAGACCACGACCTGCCTGGCCTGATCGCCCGCGCTCGACCCTGGCTCTCGATCTCGACCCTGACGCTCGAAATCTGGTCGCCAATCCACCGTGGCGGTGGATGGCTGCCCATATTTGCCATGCTGGCGGGCATGGTGCTCGTCTCGAAGAATCGCTAGGACCCGTCACCAAATCACGCAAACAGGTGATCGGATCGTGCCGTCGTACCCATCCGGGCCGGGCGACGACCGGCCGATACTGATTGCGATGACACATCGCAACACGTACCAGTACATCATCGCGACCCGGGCGACCGGCGAGGTGCTGACCTACTGGCTGCGGGGTGCCGACGGCAACCACGACGGCATGGTCGACCTGACCGCCGTGCGAGGCCATCTCGACGGTCGGCC
>JBBQLA010000550.1:0-2301 GCA_038327485.1 Acidimicrobiales bacterium | reverse complement strand
CCCGTGTCGAAGTGCGTGGCCTCGCATGCCGAGACTCCTTCACGGAACCAAGTGTGCGCCTCCTCCAATCGGCCCTGCATCATCAGGGCGCGCGCTCGGATGAGGGCGAACCAGATCTGCAGCAGCGGCACACTGTGCTCGACCGACTCGAACCATCCCCGCTCGGCCATGGCGTCGCTGTCGCGGAGGCGCCCGGCCTCGGTCAATGCGAAGGCACCGATCACCTCGAAGATGCCGGGAGGGCTCACCGCCGACGGGTCGTCGAGCCCCCGATGCCGCTTGCCCATCTTCTCGGCCAATTCGACGCCCTCGAGGGGGCGGCCCACCAGCGCCAGCGCCGCGGACTCGGCGAGAGCGAAGGCCACCTCGATCAGATCGAGTTCCTTGGGTGACGAGGCGGCGATCTCGAGGGCCTCGGCCGGCCGACCGCCGAACGCCGCGACGTTGGCGAGGCCGCTCGACAAGGCCGCGATGACCACAGGAATTCGGCTGGTGGCCATGGCATCGGTGAGCACCTGCGCCGATCGGGCGGCATCGCCCAGCCCCCACAGCAGCGTGCGATGGCGGACGATGGCCACGCTCATGGCGCTGAACTCGTCGAGTTCGTCGGTGTCCACTGCGGCAAGTACCGCTTCGGCCTCCTCGAATGCACCGAGTTCGTATCGAGCTTGACCGAGCACCGTGACCGCCGCCACCCCCGCCCCCTCTGCGACGGCCGCCTCGGCCAAGCGCTCGGCCAGCCCGAAGTCACTGGTGAGCCGAGCGACCTCGGCTCCCTGAAGCAGCACCTCCGGGTCGGCCCGAGCTCCCACGTCGAGCTGCCACACCGCCACCCGCATCGGGTCCTCACGGCGACGCGAGCCCAGGTCATCGAGCCGCCACAGGTGGGCGAGGATGGCTTGGCGGCGCCGGAGCGACGGGATCGACTCGCGTAGCACTTCGCCGTACAAGGGGTGCGCCAGACGGACCTCGCGTCGTCGACCCGAGGCCACGATGGTGACCAGGCCCAAGTCCTCGAGCGCCATCAGGGGTTCGAGCTCACCCTCGTTCACGAGCATCTCCACGCCCATCGGTGCGCACAGAGCCAACAACTCAGCCACCGCGCGGGCGTCGGGTCCGACGCCGTCGAAGCGCCCGGCGATCAGCTCGGCCAACCGATCGGATCCGCTCAAACCGCCCTCGATCTTCCACACGCCCCGACGCCGGACGAGCGACGCCCGATCGAGCGCACCCAACACCAGCTCGCGAAGGAACAGCGGGTTGCCCTCCGACGTGATCCAGCAGGCTGCGATGGCGTCGGCGTGCACGGGACCGTCGAGCGCTGCCCGCAGCAGTTCGTTGACCTGGACCCGGTCGAGCTGGCCCAGCTCGATCTCAGCCATCCGGTCGGACCGAACCAACCCAAGCGCGCCCTCGGCGAGCGGCTCCCCGCTCCGGAGTGTGGCGAGCAGCAGGACGACCCGAGCCGCGACCAGCTGCGTGAGCAGGGTGACCGACGGGCCATCCAGGTATGAGACGTCGTCGACCACCACCAGGAGACGTCGACCGGCGCCGAGGCGAGCGACGATGCCGTCTCGAATGATCGCAAATCGCGACACCTGGTCAGAGCTCGTCGAGCCGTTGGGCAGCAGATGCGCCAACGCTCCCAGCGGCACCGACGCGGTGGCCTGCCTGGCGACGATACGTTCGCACTCCCAGCCGGCCTCGATCGCTGCGGCCACTGCCACCGACACCAGCCGTGACTTCCCGACTCCGGCAGTCCCCGACACGATCACCCCGTCGAGCGCGCTCGGTGTGGCCAGATCGAGCACCGACGCCAGCGTGGCCAGCTCACGGTCTCGACCGACGAACGGCCACGAAGCTCGGGTGAGCTCGGCTCGGGCGGCACGTCCTGTTTCGCTCACGGGCGCGAGTCTGGCCGACCGGCACGCAGCCGGTCGGCCAGATTCATCCCAACGGCCCATGGTTCCCGCCACCGAGCCGTCCCCCAGGGGGGAAGGATTGAACAATCAGTGTGGCGCTCGGTGACAGATCGGCGAATGAGTAGTCACTACTCATTTTCTCCTCGGCAGCAGATTTGCGGGTTGCGCCGTCGACCGGTTGGCTCTGGTGGTGTCCGCTGCGTCGATCGTCGCCATCGTCGCCGCGGTCGGAGTGGCAGCCTTGGTGCAGGGAATCAGCGGATTCGGCTTCGCCCTGGTGGTGGCACCCGTCGCAGCGGCCCTGTTCGGGCCGAAGTCAGCCGTCACGCTGGTGACCGTGCTCGGCGTCGTCATCCCCGTCGGCATGGCCTGGAATCTG
>JBBQLA010000549.1:0-2323 GCA_038327485.1 Acidimicrobiales bacterium | reverse complement strand
CCAGTCCTTGGCGCGGTCGACAGGCAGCGGGAACCCGTCGTCGAGGCCCAGCGCAATGAGCAGCATGACCTTAGCGGGAAGGCTGAGCTTCAGGTGCCAGCGGTCGGTCCAGTAGGCGTGCGGAAGCTTCAGGTAGCGCTCGTTCCGTGCAGCGGGATGGGTGTAGGGCTCGTCATGGCCGCCCTCGTCGAGGAGGACCATCCGGCTCTTGTTCCCGGCTCGTGGGCCTCGCGTCACGAGGCTGTTGTCGGCGAGACGGGTGAACGCCTTCGATACCGCTGACCGAGCATTCGCACTGTTCGACAGCCCGATCGCTCGGGCCCACGTGGGTGAGGGGAGGACCACGTCGAACGGGTCGGCGCTCGCCGCCGCGTGGAGGAGCAGGTAGAGGTCGAGGGCGCGCTCATCATGATGGGAGCAGAGCGTCGCGACCGGGCCGGGGTCGCGTACCTTCCCCTTGCCCTGTTGCACGAAGGTCTTGCGGATCGGCACATCGGTCCGCTTCGACCTGTCGAGCAGCGCCTGGATGGTGTCGGCCTGAGTGGCCGACGGTGGCTTCTTCGACATGCCTGACAGGATGGCAGGACTGGTCGCTCGAAGCACCCATGGTTAGCGCCGACCTGGGCCCCTGGGTAGCCGCGTGAGCGGCAGCTTTGGCAGAACCTGTCAGCTCCGTGCGATGCCCATATGCGAGCACCGTGCAAGCCCCAGGATGGGTTGACGGGTGGGCGGCCAGATCCGGGCGCGCAGCCGACGCATCGGAGGCGCGCTCCGCACCGTTTCTGGAATGTCTGGAGCTGCAGACGTTCGAACAGGGCGCAACTTGGGTCAGCGGAGGCCTGCCGGCAGCTCCACCGAGCTGGCATCGTGGTGATCGACCCAGATCACCACGACGCCGAGTTGCTCGAGCGTCGGACCCACAGCAGCCATCACCGCGACGGTCTGATTCGGCCTGGGTTTGACGGGTGCCCGTTGAGTTGGTTTTCTCAGGCCGCGTTGACCTGACCGAGGCGACGGTAGTGGGCGGCTTCGAACTCTGCTGGGGTGGCGTCGTCGAGTTCGCCGTGGAGGCGCTCGGTGTTGAACCAGTCGACCCAGCCGCAGGTGGCGATCTCGAGATCGTCGAGGCCGCGCCAGTGGCCGCCGTTGGCGGTGAGCGCGGCGGGGTTGCGGTGGAGCTCGGTCTTGTAGAGCGCGTTGACCGATTCGGCCATGGCGTTGTCGTAGCTGTCGCCGACGGTGCCGATTGATGCTCGGGCTTCGAGCTCGGCGACGGCGTTGGTGTGGGCGATGGATGTGTATTGGCTGCCGGCGTCGTGGTGACAGATCAGCCCGTTCAGGTCGACGCCTCGGCGGGTCCACGCCGCCATGTTCAACGCGTCGACCACCGGCGATGCGTGCATAGTGCGCGCCGCCTTCCAGCCGACGATGCGCCGGGAGAACACGTCGATCACGAACGCCACGTAGACGACCCCGGACCACGTCGAGCAGTAGGTGAAGTCCGCCACCCAGAGCTGATCGGGGCGAGTCGCGGTGAAGTCCCGCTTGACCAGATCGGGTGCGCGCACGGCGGCCGGGTCGGCGTGGGTGGTGAACCGCTTCTTCTCGCGGCTCGCGCCTCGGATCCCGTGTTCGCGCATCAGCCGGGCGACCTGGTCCCGGCCAACATCGAGACCGGCCTTGCGGGCCGCCCGAGCGAGCTTGCGCCGGCCGTACACGGAGTAGTTCTTGACCCAGATCGCCTCGATGGCCGGTCCCCGCTCGGCGTCGCGGATCTTGCGGGCACACAGCGGTCGGGTCTTGGCCGACCAGTACGTGGTGGGGGCGATCTCCAAGACCTGGCAGATCGGCTCGACCCCCCATCGCAGCCCACCGGACTCGCGGGTCCGGTGGGCGTCGATGAAGCTCACCGCGTCAGCGACCTGCTGGGCGGTGAGCGGGGCTACCTCCTCGGGCGACCGTCGAGCTCGGTCGCGAAGAAAACCGACGCCGCTTTCCAAATGGGCGGGTTCAGGCGGTGGGCGCAACGACCTGCGCGTATGCCTCTGATGGTGTCATGTATCCGAGGGTCTTGCGCGGACGATCGTTGAGGCTGCGCTGGATGCGCTTGAGTTCGGCAGCGGTGTGCTTCGAAAGGTCGGTGCCCTTCGGTAGGTATTGGCGCAGCAGGCCGTTGGTGTTCTCGTTCGAGCCGCGCTGCCAGGGAGCGTGCGGGTCGCAGAAGTAGATCGGGATGCCCGTCGTGGTCGTGAACGTCGCATGCGTTGACATCTCGGCTCCTTGGTCCCAGGTGATCGATCGGCGCAACTCGTAGGGCAGCGTC
>JBBQLA010000548.1:0-2326 GCA_038327485.1 Acidimicrobiales bacterium | reverse complement strand
GGTGGCCGCCGAGGAGGCTGCGGCGGATTCGAGGGTGATGGCGTCGAGGTCGATTCCAGTGGCGCGTCCGTCGGTGCCGGCGATCTCGGTGTCGGTGCCCTTCATCGTCACGGGCGAGCAGCCGGAGATGGCGATGGGGTCGTTGGCTTCGGCCGCCGCGGTGGTGCCAGTGAGACGTAGTGGCACATCGACGCCGCCGATGGTCAGCAGTCCGGTGCGACAGGTGGCGTCGAGCTCGGTGGGATCGGTGCCGACCAACGGGGTGGACGGCGGAGTGCCGACCTCGGCGATGCCCATGGGCATGACCACGGGACGCTTCGACAACCAGTCGGGTCGGGTGCGTGAATCGATGCTGTCGATGACCACGCGGATGGTCGTGCCGGTCACCTGCTGCGGGGTGGCTGCGGTCAGATGGGCGATCTTCCATCGAGTTGCCGAGGTCGTGGTCGCGCCCGAGAGTTTGATCGACGGCCCGGCGACGCCATCGACCTCGAGGTGGAAGGTCCGGGGGACGGAGTGGTTGGGGTCGTTGACGACGTCGAAGCCGTCGATGTTCATGGTCGTCGGTGTGGGTGACGCCCACTGGATCCACGATCCGGCACCCGACGACAGCGGCGATTGCCACCACGTGTCGGGATCGCCATCGAAGGCCTTCGAGCCTCGCGAGACCAGGTCACCGTTGAGCCGGCCGGACGTGGTGATGGTTGCACCGTTGGTGGCGGTGCCGAGCAGCGCGTCCACGCGGTCGTCACCGAGAGCGGTGTCGATGCGTGCGGTTCCAGACACGGTGAAGTCACGCTCGGTCTGCGGGTTGACTCGTCGCACGATCCGCAGCTCGTCGGATCGAACCACGGCTTCGGACGGGTTCGACCGACGTCGAGCGAACACATAGCTCAGGTCGTGGTCGGCGGTCCTCGTGCCGAGCCGCTTGACCAGGTCGATCGGGGGTCGAACGGTCTCGGTCACCACCCGCTGATCGAGGTCGATGCGGGCAAAACCGACGCCACTGATCTGGCGATACACGTTCTGCGGGTCGGGCGGGTCGGTGACTCGAATGGTGAGTCGCACCGTGGTGAACGACCGCTTCGGGAAGTTGACCACTTGGCCGGCACCGGTGCGCGACGAGGTGTCGAGGGTGATCGGCACTGCGGGTCCGCCGTCGAAGCTCAGATCGAGTTGGGTGATGAACCGGTTCACGAACGTCTGCGCCTGGAGCAGCCCGATGTGATCGGTCGTGATCGGGCCGGTCGTCGATCTCGCTTCGATCCACTGGCCGCGCACGTCGGAGAACGCTCCGACCTTCCACGCTGTGCTGGTGTCGTTGTCGAACGCGCCGGCCGCCCGATCGCCCGGGGTGTACGTGAGTTGGTTGCCGTAGTCCGAGGCGTGTACCCGGAGCCCGCCCTCTTGGATCGCCACCGTCTGATCGTTGGTGGTCTCGTCAGGAAAGATCGGGAGCCGGTTGTCGGTCGGGTCGTACACCGGGGGCTTCTCGTCGGCCATTTCGGTGTAGCCATCGTTCTCGCGAGCGGCACCCCAGCGGCGAGCGGATTTGCGGTTCGAGTCGGTGATCACGAGCTTGGCGTCGTCGGTCAACAGCTTCATCGCCGTTCGTGGAGTGAGGCTGGCCGAGTAGGTGAGCAGATGTGTCGGGTCGATGAGCCCGGCGTTGGCGGCGGCAACCACCCCGTCGCCGCTTCCCGACAGCACCGTCGGGGCCGCGCTTCGAACCGTCCGCACGATGGGCAACGCGTTGCTGACCGTGCGCACTTCGACGGGCGCCGGTTCACGTTCGCCCGGCGGGATGGCCAGCTCGGTGTCGTCGATGAGCGGGTTCGAAGCAACGGCGCGATTGGGTGGCACGTCACCGGCGCCGAACTCCCGCGGCTTCGACAATCCCTTCACCGCGTCGAGCCAACTCGTCATGATGCGTGGCCGCGGAGTCTTGTAGCGCTCGTATTCGAGGTCGTTGCGGGCCACGACCTGACTGACACCCATGAGTCGCAAGATGTTGGCGTAGCCGGTCTGATCGAAACCGGCGGTCTGGAACGGCAGGTCGACGGCGTTCATCAGGTCCGCCGAGGCCGGCGATCCCCACGGGATGAGCTCACGTGCGGCGAAGTCGCGATCGGTCAGACCGGGGGTGATCGGGTCGACCGTCGAGCCCCAGCGGTAGTTGGCGAACTCGATGCCGGGTACCTCGAGAACTCGTGTCGCCGAATCGCCGTTCTGGAGGTCGGCGGCGGCCTGCGTCCAATAGCTCGGGACGTTCTCGGGACGTTCGAGGAAGGCATCGAGCCCGTTCCCGCTGAACAGCGGACTCATG
>JBBQLA010000547.1:0-2330 GCA_038327485.1 Acidimicrobiales bacterium | reverse complement strand
CGTCGAAATTCAAGGTCAGTGGCCGATCGACCATGCCGTCGATCCGGAGTCGCCAGTCCGCCAGGTCGATCCGAGGCACGCTGAGCGCGGTGTCGATCCGATAGAAGCTGTCGTTCGGTGTGATGAACGGCTCGACTCCACGGCCGATCGCCGCGTCGGCCCCCACCACTGGGGCGGCGCTCTCGGGCGTCGGCAGCTTGATCTTGGCCGCGGCTTCGTTGAGTTGGGTGACTCGTCCGCTGCGCACCCCGAATCCGATGGCACCGACCGTCGCAGTTGCGGCACCGACCGCAGAGGCTCGAATCATGAAATCGCGCCGTTGCAGACCGGGCACCAGCTCGGGTTCGGGCCGTCGGCCGCGAGTCACCGGCGGATTGGTGACGAACCACAGGGCGAGGAGTGACACGATCGTGCCGACCAGCGCGGGGACGTAGGCGCCGATTCCGTCGGTTCCCTTGGCCGACAGCATCCCGACCACACCCATCGCGACCACGATTCCCTGTGCAGCCGGCGGCCGACGCCGAGCCGCCACGCCCACTGCGAACGACACGAGCAGAAGGAGCACGACGATGCCCACTTCGAGGGCCACCTTGTCGGATGTCCCGAAGGTGCTGATCGCCCAGTTCTTCACGCTGGCCGGCACGTGATCGATCACCCGACTGCCCACCGCGCCGATCGGATCGGTTGCCCCGAGGAACTGGGCGACCGACCAGCCCACCACGATTCCGGTGGCGAACACGACCAGTCCGATGCCGAGTGGACGAAAGGATCGGGCGGTCACCAGTTCAGGGTATGGCCGCCCAGACGCCGAACCCCGGCACCGGTGCAGGTGTTCAGCATCTGTTTCGAATCGACCGAGGCTGCCGCTCAACCCTCGGCGAGGTCCTCCATCGGGGGACAGCTGCACATGAGGTTCCGATCGCCGTACCCATTGTCGATGCGACCGACCGGCGGCCAGTACTTGTCACTCCGGGTCGACGCTGTGGGATAGGCCGCTTCGTCACGCGTGTACGACCGGTCCCAGTCGTCGGCCAACAGGTCGGCTGCGGTGTGCGGCGAATGCCGAAGGGGGCTGTCGATCGCGGAGATCTCACCGGTTTCGACAGCGGAGATCTCGGCGCGGATTGAGATCATCGCGTCGCAGAACCGATCGAGCTCGGCCAACGACTCGGACTCGGTCGGCTCGACCATGAGCGTACCGGGCACCGGGAACGACATGGTCGGCGCGTGGAACCCGTGATCGACGAGACGCTTGGCGATGTCCTCGTTGGTGACGCCGCACTCCTTCTCGATGCCACGGATGTCGAGGATGCACTCGTGAGCGACGAGGCCCTCGCGCCCGCGGTAGAGGACCGGATAGTGCGGCTCGAGCCGATGCGCCAGATAGTTGGCCGAGAGAATGGCCGCTTCGGTGGCCCGTCGCAGGCCGTCCGGACCCATCATGGCGATGTACATCCACGAGATCGGCAGGATCGAGGCCGAACCCCATGGCGCTGCGGAAACCGCGCCGATGCCGGTCGACGGCCCCGCCTCGACCACCAGGTCGTGACGTGGCAGGAACGGCGCGAGGTGTGCGCCGACCCCGATGGGACCGACGCCGGGACCGCCACCGCCGTGAGGGATGCAGAACGTCTTGTGCAGATTGAGGTGGCTGACGTCGGCACCGAAACGCCCGGGCCGGGCCAAACCGACGAGGGCATTCATGTTCGCCCCGTCGAGGTAGACCTGCCCGCCGGCATCGTGGACCGCAGCGCAGATCTCACTGATGGCTTCCTCGAACACCCCGTGGGTCGACGGGTAGGTCACCATCAGCGCTGCCAGCCGCTCGGTGTGTTGGTCGATCTTGGCGTGCAGGTCGCCGATGTCGACGTTGCCGTCGTCGTCGCAGGCCACCACGACCACCCGCATGCCGGCCATCACGGCCGAAGCGGCGTTGGTGCCATGCGCCGACGAAGGGATCAGGCACAGATCTCGGCCGGCGTCACCACGACTGTGGTGGTATGCCCGGATGGCCAGGAGGCCGGCGTACTCGCCCTGGCTCCCCGCATTCGGCTGCACCGATACTGCGGCGTATCCGGTGATCTCGACCAGCCACGCCTCGAGCTCGCCGATCATCCTCACGTAGCCAGCCGCCTGGTCGACCGGCGCGAACGGGTGCATGCGACCGAACTCAGGCCACGTCACCGGGATCATCTCCGATGTGGCGTTGAGCTTCATGGTGCAGCTGCCCAGCGGGATCATGGTGCGGTCGAGCGCCAGATCCCTGTCGGCCAGACGGCGCAGGTACCGCAGCATCTCGGTCTCGGACCGATGACGACCGAAGGTCGGGT
>JBBQLA010000546.1:0-2330 GCA_038327485.1 Acidimicrobiales bacterium | reverse complement strand
CCGAGAAGATCACCACCTGGTGGTCGAGACGTCCCCGGTCCCGCTTCGACAACGATGCCGCGTCGAGCGCTTCGTAGAGCACCCCGGTGTACCGGTCGATGGCGGCCATCGTCGGCGCGGTCCTCACGGCGAGGTTGACGGCGGTCGCCGCGGCCAAGGCCACTCCCTTCACGCCGAGGAGCTTCTGACGGTCGGCGATCTTGGCGTTCATGGCCGCGCCGAGCGACCGCTGCACCCGGGCGCGGGCCGAATCAAGCGTGGGGAATGACATGGTGCCCGCGGACCACGGGTCGCCGGATCCGCCGGGCGCTTTGCCTTCTGATGGGGGGATCAGGATGAGCGGTGGACGAGTGGCCATGGGTCGGCCACCGTACCGCCGGTGGGAATTGCCTCAGCGCGAGCCGCCGAGCAGGCCCCGACGGCGGAGCACGGCGCGCTCCGCCGCGCCGAACACCAGCACATCGATCACGATCCCGATGATGAGGATGGCGATCATGACCGCCTCGAGGAACACCACATCGTTGGTGGTGCGTGCCGTGTCGAGCAGGACACCGATGGAGCGGTGACCGGCCACCTGCACCAGCAGCTCGCCGGCCAGCAGGCTGCGCCAGGCGAAGGCCCAGCCCTGCTTGAGCCCGGCGATGACGCCGGGCAGCGCTGCGGGCACGACCACGTGTCGCGCGAGCCTGAACCGCGTGGCGCCCAGCACTCGCCCCACCCGCAGGTGCAGTGGAGGAATCTGATCGACCCCCGCAATGATGCCGTTGGCGATCGACGGTGCCGCACCGATGACGACCACGAAGAAGATGGCGCCTTCGCCGCCTTGGAACAGCAGGATCGCCAGGGGGAACCAGGCGATCGACGGCATGGTCTGCAGGCCGGTGATCAGCGACCCGACGGCGATGCGCAGCACCGGAACCAGGGCGATGCCCAGGCCGACCACGGTGCCGACCAGGATCGCCAGCAGGTAGCCGCGCAGTGCTCGACCCATGGTGAGCGAGGTGGCGTGGAACAACTCGCCGTTGGTGAACAGCTTCCAGAATTCTTTGAACACCGGGCCGGGGCCGGCCAAGGCGTACTCGGGCCTCCAACCTGATGCCACGACTGCCTGCCAGGCCGCGAGGGCGATGATCAATGCCACCACCTTCGGCCAGGTGGCCGACCAGGCGCGACGGGCGAACGGGGTGCGGGGGACCGTTGACACCTCGAGGGCGTCGAGGCCATCGAGGGTGGTCTCGAGCGCTTCGGCGGTGGTGGTGAGTTCGTCAACCGGCATGGCGACGAACCTCCTGCTTGAGGCGTTCGGTGATGGTCTCCGCCAGACTCGACACCTCTGGTGACTCGATGCGTCGCGGGCGCTCGGTGTCCACCGCGAACTCATCGGCGACAGTGCCAGGTCGGCTGGTGAGCAGCACGACCCGATCGCCGAGGCGTACTGCTTCGCGCACGTTGTGGGTGACGAACACGATGGTCTGGTTGCGGTCGGCCCACAGCTGTTCGAGCTCAGCGTGCAAGAGATCGCGGGTCATGGCGTCGAGCGCGCCGAACGGCTCGTCCATGAGCAGGATCTCGGCGTCCTGGGCGAAGGCACGGGCCAGGGCGGCCCGCTGGCGCATGCCACCGGACAGCTCGTGTGGTCGGCGGTCGGCGAAGCCGGTCAGACGAACCTGGTCCAACAGCGCTGCAGCCCGCTCACAACGTTCAGCTCGGGGGACACCCCGGAGGCGTAGCGGGAGCTCGACGTTCTTGCGGATGGTGAGCCAACCGAACAGGGCCGACTCCTGGAACATCAACGCGGCCGGGCCGGTGGTGGCGATGGTTCCCGCGGTCGGGGCGTCGAGGCCGGCGATCAGGTTGAGCAGGGTCGACTTGCCGCAACCCGACGCGCCGAGCACCGACACGAACTCGCCGCGCCGCACCGACAGGTCGATCCCGCCGATGGCCTCGACGTGGCGTGACCCCGAGCCGAACGACTTACGGAGGCTCTCGACCCGGATCGCCGTCAGCTGTGCGCTCACGAGGCGTTCACCGCCGGTTTGCCGGCCGCCTCGAGCACCTTGTTCAGTGGGCCGAGGTCGAAGATGCCGGTGAGGTCGGTGTCCTCCAGCAGGCCGACGGCCTTGGCGTCCTTGGCGGCCTTGATGAGCGCGCTCGGCACCGGGTCGGCGGTGAAGGTCAGGCTCTTCCACGCCGAACTGATCGCCGCCTCGCTGAGCTTCTTGCCGGTGACGCTCTCTATCTCGGTGTTGACCTTGGTCTGCGATCCCGCCGGGTCGGAGGCGATCTTGTCGATGGAGTCGAGGTTCGCCTCGAGCAGGTGCTCGACGGCA
>JBBQLA010000545.1:0-2335 GCA_038327485.1 Acidimicrobiales bacterium | reverse complement strand
ACCGGGGGCGAGAAGGTGTGGCCCGACGCGGTCGAGGCCGTGATCGCATCACACGCCGCCGTGGGTGAAGTCGCTGTGATCGGCCGACCGGATCCCCATTGGGGCGAAGCGGTGACCGCTGTCGTGGTACCTGTCGATCCGCGCCAGCCGCCCACGCTGGCCGAGCTGCGTGCGCTGGTGCGCGAGACGATGCCAGCCTACGCGGCGCCCAAAGCCCTCGAACTGATCGAGCAGCTCCCCCGAGGCGGCCTCGGCAAGGTGAGCCGAGCGGCCCTGCGAGGCGACGACGAGCGTCGTTAGAGCAGCATTCCGCCGTCGACCACCAAGGTGTGCC
Source organism: Acidimicrobiales bacterium (assembly GCA_038327485.1). Classification (GTDB taxonomy): domain Bacteria; phylum Actinomycetota; class Acidimicrobiia; order Acidimicrobiales; family Microtrichaceae; genus JBBQLA01. The sequence goes on along the minus strand of JBBQLA010000545.1, from coordinate 2,001 downwards.
CACAGATCCAGCTGGCGGCGTCGGACGCCAGGAACAACGCGGCGTTGGCGATGTCGGCCGGTTCACCAAGACGCTTCATGGTCACGTGCGCGGCCATCGCCTCCTCGTTGGTCTCCCACAAGGCCTTGGCCATGTCGGTTTTCACCAGCCCAGGAGCGATGGCGTTGACCCGGACCTGGGGTGCCAGCTCCTTGGCCAACGTCTTGGTCTGATGGATGAGCGCTGCCTTGCTCACGTTGTAATTGCCGATGCTGGTCTCGACCGACATCCCGCCGATCGACGAGATGTTGATGACCGAACTGCCAGTACGTTCCTTCATCGACGCGTGCCACGCCCGCTGCGTCCAGAACAGCGGTGCCGTCAGGTTGACCTCGACGATCTTGTTCCACTGGCCGGGCGAGATGTCGATGGTCGGGCCCATGTAGGGATTGGTGGCGGCATTGTTGACCAGGATGTCGACCTGACCGAACCGCTCGATCGCAGCATCGATGCAGGCCGCGGACTGATCGAGGTCGCCGGCGTTGGCGGCGAACACTTCGACCTCGGCGCCCGGAGTGGCCGCCAGGATCTCGTCGCGCGCAGCTTCGAGCGCTTCGATCTTTCGCGACGAGATCATGACCTGCGCGCCCGCCTCTGCGTATGCCGCGGCGATGGCCTTGCCGATGCCCTTCGAGGCGCCGGTGACCAGCGCGACCTTGCCGTCGAGTCTCAGTTCCATGCCGGCACCCTAAACAACACGCACCGAGCCCATCACCCGCACAGGAGTTCAGTCGTACTTGAGGCCCAGCTCGGACAGTCGGCGATCGGCGGTCTCCTCGCCGACCCCCAGGATGGCGGCGATGGCGCGCATGTCGTCGCGACGCACTGTGAGCACCCGACCGTTGAAGTCCTGACGCTGCACCTGGATCATCCGCAGGTACCGGCCGAGCGTGTCGGCCTCGGTCCCGTTGAGCTGTTCGAGCCGAGTGAGATCGATCTTGGCGCCACCATCGCCGCCGGCGCGACGCGTGGTGTCGTCCTCGAGCGGCTCAGACTCCTCGTCGTAGGGAAGCAGTTGGTCGACGGGCACCCGGTAGAAGCGGGCGAGGCGCTGCAGACGAGGGACCGAGATGGCCCGCTCCCCTCGCTCGTAGGCGCCGAGAACCGATGCTTTGAACTCCTGATCGGATTGCGCCTCGACTTCTTGGAGCGACAGCTTCTTCTGGCGCCGAATCACACGCAGGCGTTCACCCACACGGCGGCCGTAGCCCGCCACATACGCCAGATCCTCGTCATCGATCACTGTCATCTCACTTCTCCTCTGTGTCAGCGGGCTCCGCTGCACTCGGAAACAGGTCCCCATTTGGGAGAACCGCCACCGATCTTGGCCTGACGAACACTGTGAGTGTCAATTTCCTCTTCGGCAACGGGGAATCTCACCCAGTGTCGTCAGAGGCCAAGGAGTTCGTCACGAAGGGCGACGGCGAGGCCACCCGCCATCACGGCGGCCGTCTCGGCCCGGAGCACGTTCGCTGCGATGCGGACCCGCTCGATGCCGCTCGAACGCTCGCGGTCGGACCACCCACCCTCGGGTCCGACGATCACGAACCGATCGCTGCGGGTCATCCGTCGGCCGACCATGTCGGCCATGACCACGGCTCCGCGACCGTCAGGAACCTGTGCAACCAGTTCGTCGAAGGTCGTGACAGGTTCGATCACCGGGATCCAGGCTCGGCGTGATTGCATGGCCGCCTCGCGTGCCACTCCTTGCCATCGCTCGTGACGGGTGACCGACTTGTCGTCGTCCCACTTCACGACCGACCGATCGGCACCGAAGGCCACGATCCGATCGACGCCGACTTCGGTGAGCTTCTGCACCACGAACTCCGGCTTGGTGGCCTTGGTGAGGGCGAAGCCCACGGTCACCGGGTCGGTGGCCGCCTCGACGAACCCGATGTCGCCATCGGTGCTCAACGACGGCCCGAAGCGACACGAACACCACGAACCGCGGCCGTCGGACAC
>JBBQLA010000544.1:0-2339 GCA_038327485.1 Acidimicrobiales bacterium | reverse complement strand
AGGCGGCGATCTGGGTCTGAGCGGTGAGGAAGCCCGGCGCCGAGACGAGCGTGTTGATCTCGTCGGTCGCCTTGGTGTTCGAAGGATTCGACGAGTAGCGATCGACGACGTCGAGCACGCTGCTGAAGGCCGTCTTCTCGGCTTCGAACGCCGTGGTGAGCGACGGATCGGAGATGGTGATGAGGTGGTCGAACACTTTGACGAGGCCCTCTGCCAACACCTGGCGGGCTGCTGCGGTAGTGAACAGTGTGGGATCGAGCTTGTTCTCCTGGATCTCCTTCTGGGCCAGGATCGAGCACGTGTCCGGCAGCGCGATCAGCTTGTCGAGGATGTCCTGGAGTTCGGAGATGCCCGCAGCGCCGGTGGACAGCGGGTCTGAGTCGAGTGGGTCGATGGTCGTGGTGCTGGAACGCGGTGGCCCGGTCGGGTCGAACGAGATCTCGTCGGTGGTCGAGCAGGCAGCCAACCCACCCAACGTGGCCATCAGCGCGACGAGCGCGACGATGCGGTGTGTCCGACTCATGCCCATCGGCTCAGGTTACGGCCCGAGGCCCATGCCCTGACATCGCGTTCACTTGGAACAGTGCTGGTCCATCCACGACGCGACTCGAAGTTCAGCGGCCTCAGCATCGGGGCTGACCGCGCCTGCCCGCTGCGACGCAAGGTCCGACGACTTCGCGGCGCGAGTCGTGAAGTCGCTCACGACGGTGGCCCAGTCCGTTTTGATCGACGGATCGATCGAATCGCGAACAACGGTGAGGGCGTGTGCTGCAGCGGTGAGCGCAGCAGCGCCGGCGGTCGGGTCGAGGTCGATCACTGCGGTGTGAACGGCGCAGGGATCGCCGGTTGACGCGGCCGTGGTCAACGAGGTCACCGCGCCGGCATCAGCGCCAGCTGGAGCTGTCGTCGTGACCCCGATGACCGTGGTGGTGACTTCGAGGCCGCCAGCGGTCGGCAGGGTCGTCGAGGTCACCGAACCACCCCCATCGGACGTACCGGGCGACGCCGTTGTCGTGGTCGTGATCGTGGGCGCGATCGTGGTTGCGGAGGACGTGCTGGTCGACGGACCGGCGTTGACCTTGACCTTGGCGCAACCGGCCGTCGACAAGAGCACCATCGACCCGATCACAACGGTCCGAATACCGCGTTCAACCATCGCTCCCCACCCCTTTGCCCCATCGGAGCTGTCCCCATTGCTCGTCGCCACCCACCGTGGCGTTGCTTCGAGATGCTACCCGCACCGAATGTCGACCATCGATCTCACCGATCACGAACAGTGGTCGGTGCTCCATGCGATGACGTTGTTGTAGGCGTCATCGAATTTGCTGGTCACGAACTGGGCGCCGATGGACGGGTCGTTGATGTCGCCACCGGCGCGTGTGGCCTCGATCGCCGCAAGTCGGGTCGCCTCGACCACAGCCGGCCAATCGTCGGTGAGTTCTGGCGGCAAGATCACCGTGGCGGACTTCGTCGAGTCGGCCAGGATCTGATAGGTCTCGGTGACTGCGGCGCGCACCCCGACATCGGGAACCTCGGAGTCGAGAGTCTGCACCACCGCGCAGAAATTCTTCGACGAGATCGCCAACGCGAACTCCGACTTGATCTTGTCCGGGCTCGGCGGCGGAGGGAGCGACGGGTCGAGCGTGGTGGCCACCCCGGACGTGGTCGACGGCACCGCCAACAAGCCAGCGCGGGGATCGTCCTGCTGTGCGGAGCACGCCGAGCCCGCCGCCGTCAACACGAGGACGACCGCGAGGACGACACGAGCGCGAGGGCCCACAGTCAGCCTCGGCGGCGGTTGAGTTCGGCGCTCAGCGCCTTGCCATCGGCCTTGCCGCCGGTGGCCTTCATCGCTTGGCCGACGAAGAAGCCCATCACCTTGTTCTCTCCGCCGACGAACTTGGCCCAGTCGTCGGGATGGGCCTCGATGAGCTCATCGACGAGGGATTCGATCTCGCCCGTCTCCATGGCCTCGTAGCCGTTGCGGGCTGCGATGACTGCCGGGGCGTCACCGGTCTCGATCATCTCGGCGAGCACGACCTTGGCCTGCGTCGCGGTGAGCTCACCGCCCACCTCCATGGTCGTGAGCGCGGCGAAATCGGCAACCGACATCGACGCGGCCCGTTCGTCGCTCAGGTTGTGCTCGGCGTGGGTGATGAGCCGGGCCGCGTCGCCACCGGCGGTGAGCGCGTCGGTCACGAGCTGGTCGAGGCCTCGTTCGACCACCAGCGCGGCCGCGTCGACCGAGGCGCCCGTGGCCTCGACGAGGGGGGCGCGACGCTGGCGTGGCAACACCGGCAGCGAGGCACGTATCTCCTCGATCCACTCGGGATCGGGAT
>JBBQLA010000543.1:0-2355 GCA_038327485.1 Acidimicrobiales bacterium | reverse complement strand
ACCGCGGCGCGCAGTTCGTTGTCGACCTGACGATTGAGGATCAGCGCTGCGACGCCGACCGTGGCCGCCGCGACCAGGACGGCAACTCCCGCCGCGGTCACCGCTGTCAACACGAGGATGCGTCGCCGAAGACTGCCGCGCCCCCCCCACCGCTGGCTCCACGCCACGATCGACACGGTCAGTTGTCCCGCATCACGTAGCCGACGCCGCGCACGGTGTGGATCAGTCGTGACTCGCCGTCGGCTTCAGTCTTGCGTCGCAGATAGGCGACGTACACCTCGAGGCTGTTGGAGTTCGTGTCGATGGCATAGCCCCACACGCGATCGAAGATGACGTCGCGTTCGATGACGATCCGCGGGTTGCGCAGGAACAGTTCGAGGAGGTGGAACTCGGTCCGGGTCAGTCGTTCGAGCGTGCGGTCGCCGCGGGTGACCTCGCGGGTGGCCAGATCGAGGGACAGATCAGCGAAGGCCAAGGTGGTCGAGCCGCTCCCGTCGTCAGCACGTCGCAGTAGCGCGCGCACCCGGGCGCGCAGCTCCTCGAGGGCGAAGGGCTTCACCAGATAGTCATCCGCGCCCGCGTCGAGACCATCGACCCGGTCGCCGATCGCGTCGCGGGCCGTCAGCATGAGGATCGGTGTTCGATCACCGGCCAGGCGGAGACGACGAGCCGCCTCGAGGCCGTCGACCCGAGGCATGGCCACGTCGAGAATGATCAGGTCCACGGGCGCCACCGCCAGCTGATCGAGGCAGTCCGAGCCGTCGACGGCGGTGGACACCTCGTGCTCGTCGAAGCGCATGGCGCGGGCCACCGCTTCGCGCAACGACGGGTCGTCGTCGACCACCAGGACTTTCGCCATCGTTCAAGTATGGGCGTCGAGGCCCGTCGAGCTCGATGAATGGGGCAGGTGTCAGACACCTTTCAGGTTCGGCGGACCGAAATGTTCAGTGGAGGGTCCGCCGCGTCGATGCCGCATCCATATGAAACGCCGTGGTGAACGTGGGTTCACGCTGATCGAGCTGATGGTGGTGGTCCTGATCATCGGCATCCTGCTGGCGATTGCCATCCCCACGTTCCTGGGTGCCCGCACTCGGAGCCAGGACGCCGTGGCCAAGGCATCGCTGCGGATCGCCCTCACGTCCGCCGCCACGCTCGACTACGTCGACGCTGACGCCACCGCCCTGGCTCAGGAGGAAGGCTCGTTGGCGTTCATCGAGGCCGATCAATCCTCGAGTGGCCCCAAGGAGCTGAGCGTCGGCGTGTTCACCGACGAGGTGTGGACCGCAGCGGCGCTCTCCGAATCGGGCACCTGCTTCTTCGTGCACGCGGGATTGCAGCAGCGAGCCCTGTGGGGCAACGACTCGGACCCCAAACGATGCACCGCCAAGGAACAGTCCAACGGCGCGGGGGTCGAGCTCGGCACCAAGGGCGGCCAGGGATCTGGCGCTGGAGGCAGTAGCGGCGGTGGGTCATCCACACCGGCCACGCCTGCCACTCCGGGCGGCGCCTACAACGCGTACATGGTGCAGATGAAGGACCTCGTGGCCTACTGGCCGCTCGATGAGACCTCGGGAACCACAGCGAAGGACGCCAGCGGACACGGACTCAACGGCTCCTACGTCGGACATCCCCAGCTCGGCGACAAACCCGCCGTCGGCACCGGCAGCTCGGTCTCCTTCATCGACTCGTACGTGAAGCTGCCCCAGCTACCCATGGACTTCTCCCAGGGGTTCACTGTCGCAGCGTGGGCCAAGCCGAGGGTGGCGCGCTTCTACGACCGCATCTGGGACTTCTCCAACGGGCGGGCCAAGGACATGGTGTGGTTGGGTCGCAACCAGCATCGCGACGAGGTCGGCTTCGAGATCCGCGACACACCGACCGGCGTCGCCCCGCGGAGCGGTGGCAAGGGATCGATGACCGAGGGCCGCTGGTCGTTCTACGTCGTGACGGTCGACGCCAAGGGCACCTACACCATGTACGTGAACGGGCGGATCGCATCGACGGGTGGGTACAAGGTTCCCGCTGGCGGCTCCCGATCGCAGAACTACCTGGCTCGATCGCCGTGGACCGACCAGGGCACCTTTGACGGGAACCTCGACGAGGTCTCGGTCTTCAGTCGTCCGCTGGTTGCCGCTGAGGTGGCGGAGATGACCACGGCCGGTCGCGGCGGCTCGCAGAACTTGTCGCAGGCCAACCAGGCTCCGCAGCAGCGACTCTCGACCGGCAAGCGGATCAACAGCGCCATGGACAACCCCGCCGGCGCTGCACCTGCTGCCGAGGCGGCGCCGGCTCCCCCGCCTGATCCAGCCCAGAACCTCTTGGAGTTGAAGCGATGACCGGACCATCACTGTCACG
>JBBQLA010000542.1:0-2370 GCA_038327485.1 Acidimicrobiales bacterium | reverse complement strand
GTCGCTGCCCGAACGCAGCTCGGACCGCGCCGTAGCTCGGTGTTCTCCACCCCACCACGTGAGGTGCTGTTGGCGGAGACGCATGCGCTGGCCACGAAGCTGGCCGTCGAGCTGACCGGCAAGGGCATCAGCCAACAGTCCTGGGCGCTCCGCTCTCGGATTCTCGAAGTGGAGGAGTGGCTTCCTCGCGCGCCGTGCGCTGTCGTTGAGGTGCACCCCGAAGTGTCATTCAGCGTGATGCTCGGCCACCCGGCGTTAGCGTCGAAGAAGACCTGGGCCGGGATGGTCGAACGAGTCTCCGCGCTCGCCGTCGCAGGCATTCACCTCCATGAGGTTGCCGGCGTTGCGACGACCGAAGCGGGCATCGACGACATGCTCGACGCCGGCGCCGCCGCCTGGTCGGCTGCGAGGTTCAGCGCCGGCAAAGCCCAGTCTTTCCCATCCGTGCCACCCCTGGATGCCATCGGGAGGGCCATTGCGATCTGGGCGTAGTGACCGTCGAGAGTGCTCACAACGTGGATGACATCGAGCCGGGCCTGTACGAGGTGCTCGTCACCGAAGGACTCAAGCAACAACTCGAGGCCATCACGAGATGGACGGCCACAACACGGCCGCTTCGATCTGCGGAGGCGCCCGATCGCATTGCGCTGCATCTGAGTCGACAGATCGAACAGGCGCTCGCCGGGGTGAGCGACCACGAGCGGGTCGGCGTCGGCATCGAGGTCGCCCGGGCTTTACTCGAACGTCTCGGAGAGCTCACCGACACCGACCCTGCGGCGAGCCCCACCGACTCGGCCGACGTCCTGCACGCAGTCCTCCGCCGAAGGCCCGATGGGCAGCCTCAACACATCGCTGAGCCCCTCATCCCGCTGCTGGATACGACGCTGCTCACCAATGCCCCCGGTGAACCGGGCCTGTGGAACCAATTGCGCGCCGAGATCGACTCGGCCGATGGCATCGATGTGATCATGGCGTTCATCCGCAAGAGCGGGATCGCTCCGATGCTCGACCAGCTCCGTCGACATTGCGAATCGGGCCGGCGATTGCGGGTGCTGACCACGACTTACACGGGATCAACCGAACGAGCGGCCCTGGATCAACTGGTGAGCCTGGGCGCCGAGGTCCAGATCTCCTATGACCTCAGCTCGACGAGGCTGCACGCGAAGGCATGGGTGTTCCACCGCCGCTCGGGATTCTCAACCGCGTACGTCGGATCATCGAACCTCACGTACTCGGCGCAGGCCACCGGGCTCGAGTGGAACGTTCGGGCATCATCGGCTCGCAACCCTGACGTCCTGTCCAAGTTCAACGCGGTCTTCGAGAGCTACTGGCAGAACGACGACTTCGTCGCCTACGAGGCCTCCGAGTTCGACCAGGAGGCGGCCAGGTCCAACCGATCGAGTCACGGACCGACCGTGATTCTGAGCCCGATCGAGCTTCGCCCGGAACCGTTTCAGGAACGGCTACTGGAACTCATCTCGGTGTCACGGCGACGAGGTCACCATCGCAACCTCTTGGTGGCGGCGACCGGCACCGGCAAGACCGTCATGGCCGCAGTCGATTACGCGCGACTTCGAGAGACCCTGCCCCGGTCGAGGCTGCTCTTCGTGGCCCACCGCGAGGAAATCCTCGATCAGAGCATCGCCACGTTCCGCTATGCGCTCCGCGACGCCTCATTCGGCGAGAAGTGGGTCGGGCGTTCACGTCCCACGCGGTTCGATCACGTCTTCGCTTCCGTGCAGAGTCTGCACCGCGCCGATCTGGCCGACCTGCCCCCCGGTCACTTCGATGTGGTCGTCGTCGACGAGTTTCATCACGCCGCCGCCGATTCGTACCGACGCCTGCTCGACCACGTCGAACCGGTTGAGCTTCTCGGACTGACCGCAACCCCCGAGCGCAGCGACGGACTGTCGGTGCTGCATTGGTTCGATGATCGCATCGCCGCAGAGCTGCGCCTTTGGGATGCGATCGACCAACACCGACTTTCTCCGTTCATGTACTACGGCATCCACGACGGACTCGATCTGCGCGACATCCCGTGGCGACGCGGCCAGGGCTACGACGTCAGTGCACTCAGCAACCTGTTCACAAGCACCGACGCGTGGGCCAGGACCGTGCTGCACGAGGTGTTGGAGCACGCGGACAACCCCACCACGATGCGGTGCCTCGGGTTCTGCGTGAGCATCGAGCACGCGCAGTTCATGGCCCACCACTTCAATGAGCACGGCGTCCCGTCGGTCGCGGTGTGGGGTGACAGCCCCGAGGCAGACCGACAGGGAGCCCTTCGGGATCTCGCTGCCGGAAGGGTGCGGGTCGTGTTCTCGGTCGACCTGTTCAACGAGGGCGTCGATGTACCCGCAGTGGACACCG
>JBBQLA010000541.1:0-2381 GCA_038327485.1 Acidimicrobiales bacterium | reverse complement strand
AGCGGTCAGGTAGGCGTCGAGCGTCTCGTCGGTGCGCTCGACGAAGGTGCAGTCGATCAGCGCCGAAATCGTGCGAAGGAGCGCCTCCACGGCCTCCTTGCGAGTGCGGAAACCCGAACGGCGCTCCTGGCGCCGGCGACCTGACGCAGGGTCGATGCCGCGATCGACGACGAAGCACCATGAGCTTCCCCGCTTCGTGACCGAACCGCGCATAGAGGAGAGGCTAACGGAGATCCGTGACCAATCCGTGACCACATGACCGAATCACCCGGTCACGAAGATCGCGTGATGTCGAGGAAAGCCAATGAAACGTGCTACTTTCTCGCCTCGGAGGGATGGCAGAGCGGACGAATGCAACGGTCTTGAAAACCGTCGAGGTGCAAGCCTCCGGGGGTTCGAATCCCCCTCCCTCCGCCACACAACCTCGGCGCCAAGAGGCTCGACGGTCGGGCGCGTCATAGACCGAGATCGGGCGAACCATGGGCGTGGGGGTCGGCGAAGACCTACTGAACTCCGAACGGCGAGTAGCCGTGGGCCGAGATGGCCCAGGGCTGCAGTCGTTCCAGCCACGCCGCCACTCCGAGCGCGAGACCGTCGGCGTAGCGGGGAGCGATGACCTGCAGGCCGATGGGCACGCCGGCGTCGTCGTGGCCCACCGGGACCGACACCGCCGGGTGGCCGGTGAAGTTGATCTCGGGGGTGTTCGTGGCGATCGACGGGTCGCCGGTGATCGACCCGGCGAAGTCGGGGGCCGGACCAGCAGGTGCCCACGCCACGGCGTTGAGCGTCGGAACCACGATCACGGCGTCGGAACCGAGCAGGTCATCGAAGCGAGCGCCGACCTCGTGACGTCGACGTTGCGCTTCGAGGTACTGCCCAATGTTGACCGCTTCGCCGTAGAGCAACTGGTCCCGCAGTGACCGGTCGAAGGTGTCCCATTGATCACGCACGCCGACCAGGCTCTGAGCCAACTCAGCAGTAGCGATATTGAACCAGTCGATGGCGACGCCCGGGTCCGACGGGGCAGCGTCGACCAGTTCGACGGCCGCTCCGTCGGCAGCCAGCGCTTCGACGGCGGCGGCGCACGCCGATTCGATCACCGCATCGACATCAGCCCGAAACGTGCGGCACACCAGGATCTTCGACGGACGGGTGGGCTCCACTTGGGTGGTCGTTGCCGGCACCGACAACCAGTCGCCGACGGCCGGGCCGAACATGATCCGGGCGAGGGTAACGACGTCGGCGACGCGGTGCGCGGAGACGCCTTGCGTGGAGAACTCCATCCAGCGGGGCAGCCGGTTGCGTCCGATGGCGCCGGTGGTGGGCTTGTAGCCGACGAGGCCACACAGCGCGGCCGGGATGCGAACGCTGCCACCGCCATCCGACGTCGTGGCCAGCGGCGCAAGACCTGCGGCGAGCGCAGCGGCCGAACCGCCGCTCGATCCACCGGGGGACCGGGCGAGGTTCCAGGGGTTGTTGGTGGCGCCGAACAGCGAGTTGGCGGTGAACGGCGCGTGGCCGAATGCCGGGGTGTTGGTCCGGCCGACCACGATGGCCCCTGCGGCGCGCAGGCGACCGACCGAGACGTCATCGACGGCGTCCGGCTCGGCGTCGGCGAACAGGGCCGAGCCGAAGGTCGTCCGCACCCCGGCGCACGCCACCATGTCCTTCACCAGCAACGGCAGCCCGGCCAGCGGGCCGACCCGGTCGTGGCGACGGGCCTCCTCGAGCGCTTCCTCAGCTCGCACCATGACAACTGCATTGAGCGCTCCGTTGGCGTCGGCGATCCTTCGCAGGCTCTCCTCCACCAACTCAACAGGCGACACCGTGCCGGACCGGACTGCGCCGGCGAGTTCATGGAGCATCGACGCAAGCTAGAGCTGCCTCAACCAGTTCTGCCTCAAACAGTGGCGCTCATGACAATGGGCAGGGTCGGGGTCTTCGAGCCACCAGTCGGCTCCACGGTGACACCGATACCGGTCGCTCCCGCGAGATCAACCGGGAACGACACCTTCACGCTGTTGTCGCTGGCCACGGCGAACGTGCCGATAGCCGTTGGGCGATCGCCATCGATTCTCCACACCTCGAGGGTCTTGCCGACGGGCACCTTTGGCATGGAGGTTCCGACGATGACCGCCTTGCCGGCCGACGACGACCACACCACGCTGGCGTCGCCCGGGCCGTCACCGTGCAGCGCAACCACTCGGGCATCGGAGCGACCGATCACGTCGGCCAATTCGGTGCGAGAACCAGCGGTCGCTCGGCCGAGCAGCACCCCGCCGAGCGCAGCGATGAGCATCAGCGCAGCGGCAACGGCGAGCCAACGCACGCTGGACCGGCGGGCGTCACGACGAGGAGCCAGTTCGACCACGGGGGCATCC
>JBBQLA010000540.1:0-2383 GCA_038327485.1 Acidimicrobiales bacterium | reverse complement strand
GATGAACGAGAACGGGATGACCAGCATCGACATGCCCTGCGCCGCTTGGGCGTTGCCCGAGACCAATCCGATGGTGATGAAGACCCAGGAGAAGGAGTAACCGGCGACGAGCATCACGAGGACACCCAGCACGATCGAGCTGACGCTGCCGTGGGCTCGGAAGCCCAGGGCGAAGCCGAGCGCGCCGGTCACCAACATGCCCCACGCCATGAGCGTGAAGTCGGCGAGGGATCGACCGACCATGACCGAGGTGCGTGGGATCGGCAGCGATCGGAGTCGGTCGTAGACGCCGGTCGCCGAGTCCTCGGCGACCCCGGCCGCCGCTCCCATGCCGCTCCACAAGATCGTGGTCACGAGGAAGCCGGGCACGAGGAAGTCGACATAGTTCAGCCCTCCGCCGGGGCGAATGGCGCCGCCGAACACGTAGCGGAACATGAACAGGAACAGCGCGCCCTGGATCGTGCCCATCATCAACAGCTGCGGCGTTCGGAAGAACTGCAGGATCGATCGGCGGGCGGTGGCGAATGTGGCGGTCACGAAGCCGGCGCCGTGGGCTGCCTGGCGCAGCGCCGGCGGTGCGGCAGCGTCATTGGTGGTGGCGATGGTGGTGGAGTCGAGTGAGGTCGTGGTCATCGGGGTCTCGTTTCAGGCCGCGTCGGCGGTGGCGCCGGGCTGGGTGGGGGAGTCGGTGGGTTGGCCGGTGAGGGCGAGGAACACCTCGTCGAGAGTGGGTCGACGCAGGCCGATGTCATCGACGTGCAGGTTGCGCTCGTCGAGCAGTCGGACCACGGTGGACAGCTCGGACGCGCCCCCGTCGACCGGGACCGATACCCGTTGAGTGTCGTCGTCGGTTCGGGGTGGCTCGGCGGCCACGGTTGACAGCACCTCAGCGATGGCTGCCATGTCGGCGCGGGCTCGGGGATGGACCTCGATCACGTCACGGCCACCCATGTCCTTGAGTTCGGCGGGAGTGCCGGCCGCGATCACCTTGCCGTGATCGACGATGACGATGTCGCGGGCCAGTTGGTCGGCTTCTTCGAGGTACTGCGTGGTCAACAGCACGTCGGTGCCGTCGGCCACGAGGTTGCGAATCGCGTCCCACAGCTCGGAACGGCTCCGGGGATCGAGGCCGGTGGTCGGTTCGTCCAACAGCAGCAGACGCGGTCGGCCGACGAGGCTGGCGCCCAGGTCGAGTCGCCGACGCATGCCGCCCGAGTAGGTGCGCACCAGGCGATTGCCGGCATCGGCCAGGCCGAGACGGTCGAGCACCTCGGCTGCGGCCGTCTTGGTCTCGCGCTTGTCCAGACCGAACAGGCGGCCGACCATCTCGAGGTTCTCGGTGCCGGTCATGGCCGGCTCGACCGAGGCGTACTGACCGGCCAGGCCGATGATGCGGCGCACCTGCTTGGGCTCGGCGACGGCATCGATCCCGGCCACTCGCAACGTGCCCGACGTGGGACGCACGAGCGTTGCCACCGCGCTGATGAAGGTGGTCTTGCCGGCACCGTTGGGGCCGAGCAGGGCAGTGACCCGCCCCGACTGGGCCGTCAGGTGGAGGCCGTCGAGGGCGTGGACCTCGCCGTAGTTCTTGGTGAGGCCGTGTGCCTCGATGATCGCAGTCATTGCGCTCCTTGGTTCGTCGTGTCTCGCAGTCTGCGTGTTGAAACCGGCCAGGTCATGACCGGTTCTCAGCGTCATTGAGAAATATTGTCGCTGGCCCCTGTGACAGTGGTTCGTCCTGTCCGTCGGACTGTCCCGGCGAGGACGGCGATCAGGGAGAATACGGGGATGCCACTTGAACCCCGAGTCCGTGCCCTGGTCAGCATCTCGACCCGCCTCGACCGCGGCGAGGCCGGTCTCCCCATGCCGATGCGCCGTGCCGCATCGGCGCGGCTGTCGCACCGTGGTGCTGCGCTCGTGATGCCCAAAGGCCCCGACCCGGCCGAGACCCTGAATCGGATGGTGCCCGTCGAGGGCGGAGAGATCCTCGTGCGCATCCACCGACCGCGCGGTCCCGGCCCGCACCCGCTGTACGTCTTCTTCCACGGCGGCGGGTGGTGCGTCGGCACTCTCGACGAGCGTGATCCCCGCTGCCGGGCCATCTCCGCCGGCGCCAACTGTGTGGTCGCCTCGGTCGATTACCGCATGGCCCCGGAGAACAAGTACCCGACCGCGCCGGAGGACTGCTTCGCCGCGGTGTCGTGGCTGGTCGAGCACGCCGCCGAGTTCGGCATCGATCCCACCCGGGTTGCCGTAGGTGGTGAGTCGGCCGGCGCCAACCTCGCCGCGGTGGTGTGCCTGATGAGCCGCGATCGCAACGGTCCCGCCATCTGCCACCAATGGCTCGACGTGCCCGCCACCGACTCCACCCTCGCCCAGTCCG
>JBBQLA010000539.1:0-2387 GCA_038327485.1 Acidimicrobiales bacterium | reverse complement strand
CTACCGAACCCTGACCGTCCCTCGAGCGGACGGGCCCGGCTCGGTGCAGGCATTCCGATCGACCGACGACATCGACGATTCGCTGGTCGTGCTCGGGGTCGTCGCCGCGTCGGTGGCCGCAGCCGGTGTGGTCATGGCCGGCGGACTGGGCTGGTTGGCGGCGCGATCCGCCTTGCGTCCGGTCGACGCCATGGCCTCTGCTGCGGAGCACGTGGCGGCCACCGACGACCTCACGATCCGTGTGCCCGAGGTGGGTGGCGTCGAGCTCGAGGCGTTGGCCCGTTCGATGAACACCATGTTGGCGTCGCTGGCGTCCTCGCAGGAACAGCAGCAGCAACTGATCGCTGATGCCGGCCACGAGCTGCGGACGCCCATCACATCGATCCGCACCAACCTGGAGTTGCTCGCCGCCCATCCCGACATGGACGAGGCGGATCGCACCGCCATCTTCTCTGACGTCACGGCGCAGCTCGAGGAGTTCGGCGTGCTGATCGCAGATCTGACCGCGCTGGCCCGAGGTGACGACGCGGCATTGCAGGAACGGTCGGCAGTTCGACTGGACGTGGTGGTCGAACGCGCCGTGGATCGGGCGCGTCGACGCTCGATCGGTGCCCGTATCGAGATGACCACCGAGCCGGCCACCCTCGACGGGCAGTCGGCGTTGCTCGAACGGGCGGTGTTGAACGTGTTGGACAACGCGATCAAGTGGAGCCCACCCGACGGTCAGGTCACGATCACGCAGACCGGTGGCGTGATCACCGTGTCCGACGAGGGACCCGGCGTGTCGCCGGAGGATCGGGTGCGGGTCTTCGATCGGTTCTGGCGACCCGAGAGCTCCCGTTCGACGCCCGGATCGGGCCTCGGCCTCGCCATCGTCGAGCAGGTCGTTCGGGCCCACGGTGGAACGGCTGTCATCGGTGAATCGCCGGGTGGCGGGGCGTCGGTGGTTCTGGCTCTGCCGGTCGACTCGGCGACCACCGATCTCAGCTGACCTTCAGGTTCCGCTCAGTGATTCCTCAGCCACACGCGTCACCATGGAGCCATGTCCGATACGCCTGACCTGCCCGAGACGCCCGACCTCACCGAGTCCGCTCCGTCGGATTCGACCGCGGAGACCCCTTCCGTTGCACCTCCCGCCGCTCCGGTGGTGGCGCCTGTCGCCACGGTTCCGCCGTCGTTGCGCACGTTGCGGTCGCGCACCAAGGTCGGCCTCGTCGCCGCGGTGCTCGGCGCCGGTGGTCTGGGCCTCATCGGCGGTGCGGTGATCGGTCACGAAGTCGGCCACGACAGCGATCGCGGCATGCACGAGGGCCGTTTCGGTGGCGAGAACGGCAACGGTGATCGGGAAGCCCGCAACGGCCGGGGCGACTCGAACGACCAGCGCGACTCGAACGACCAGCGCGACTCGAACAACCAGAGCGGCACGCGCAACCAGAACCAGAACGGCAACTCCCGAGGTGACTCCGGACCGGGCGGCTACGGCCCGGGTGGTTACGGACCGGGCGGCTACGGACCGGGCGGCTTCGGACAGGGCGGGGTTCCGGCCAACCCGGGCACGGGTAACCAGGCCCCGACCGGCCAAGCGCCGCCAGCCTCGTCTGCTCCGACCGACCAGGCGCCGGTCGCACCTGCGGCCCCGAGCACCAGCGTGGCACCCACGAACTGATGACCGACGCCGCGTGGGTGTGACATGTTGAAGGTGTGCCGTCACTGACCGTTGCCGACCGAATAGCTGTCCTCGAGTTGGGCGACAGCGAGAACCGCCTCAACCGCGAGTACATGGCCGACGTGTCCGCAGTGCTCGATGAGGTCGAGGCAGTCGCCGGCGACCGCTTCGACGGTCTGGTGTACCGAGGTGGCGGTTCGGCGTTCTGCCTGGGCTTCGATCTCGATGCCGTGGGTGGCGAGGTGGCTCGGGTGTCGGAGTTCGTTCCGGCGTTCCAACAGCTGATCGTTCGGTTGACCACGTTCTCGTTGCCGACGATCGCCGCGGTCAATGGGCATGCCATCGCGGCCGGTGCCGTGTTGGCTCTGGCCGCTGACGACCGGGTCATGCGCGCCGACCGCGGCTGGTTCAGTCTTCCCGAGGTCGATCTGGGCGCCGGTTTCACTCCGTTCCTGGTCGAGTTCCTTCGCCTCAAGCTGTCGGTCGGCACGCTCAATCGGGCCACGCTGACCGGTCGTCGCTACGGCGGTCACGACGCAGTCGACGCCGGGATCGCCGCCAGCGCGCATCCGCTCGATGACCTGGGCGACGCGGCGATCGAACTGTGCGCGTCACGAGGGCCCAAGGTGCCGGCGCACCTCGCTCGGATCAAAGGTGGGATCTTCCGAACGCTGATCGAGCGGGTGGTTCTCGAACCGGGCGCATCGGAACCTACGGTGAC
>JBBQLA010000538.1:0-2396 GCA_038327485.1 Acidimicrobiales bacterium | reverse complement strand
CGATGTACGAGTGGAACTACCAGCGCCAGCTGCTCGCCATCCGCCTCGCCGAGTCCCGTGGCGACCGGCTGGCCGACGCCGACCTGTTCACCGAGGAGTTTTTGCAGGAGCGCGCCATCCTGCGCTGCGTACGGCACCGCGGTCCCACTCCCCCGGTGTTGCTCATCGACGAGATCGACCGGGCCGACGACGAGTTCGAGGCGTTGCTGCTCGAGTTCCTCTCGGACTGGGCTCTTTCGATCCCCGAGCTCGGCACGGTGCGGGCGGCACGACCACCGCTCGTCGTCATCACCTCGAACCGCACCCGCGACGTGCACGATGCGCTGAAGCGCCGCTGCCTCTACCACTGGCTGGAGCACCCGAGCCGCGACCGCGAGGCGGCGATCATCGCCGCCCGGGTGCCGGACGCAGCTGCAGCGATCGTTGAGCAGGTCGCCACCACCGTCGCGGTGATGCGCGAGCTCGGCCTCTACAAGCCGCCGGGGGTGTCGGAGTCGATCGACTGGGCGATGGCCCTCACCCTGATGGGCTGTCAGTCGCTCGACGAGCGGAACCTCGTCGCGACGTTGGGCAGCGTGGTCAAGTACCACGAGGATGCCGATCGCGTCCTCGCCACACTCACGCTGCGGGCCGCGACGTGAGACGGGTCACGGCAAGCCAGCGGCGGTGACGTGACCGCGACCGGTCAGCGGGACGTGGCGCAGCACGGCCTCGAACGATTCGTGGTGCGCCTCGCCGAGGAGCTCGAGATCCGTGAGGTACCCGTGTCCCCCCGCTCGCTCATCGCCTTCACCGAGGCCCTCTCGCTGATCGCCGGCTCGGGTCGTAGCGGGATCTACTGGGCGGGCCGGGCGACCCTGTTGAATCGTCCCGACGACATCGAGGCCTACGACCGGGCCTTCCTCGTCTGGTGGGATGCTGCGTCGCCGTCGCCCGGGTCCACCCACCCGATCGATGAGACCCTCGGGTTCGACCTGCCGACCGTTGACGCCGCTGACGACGGCCCCGCCAGCGACGAAACAGCACCGGATGTATCGGTCCGTTGGTCCGATGAGGAGGTGTTGCGGCAACGAGATTTCGCTGAGTGCTCGCCGGCGGAGCTCGACCTGCTCTTCGGCATGATGGCATCGCTCCGGCTTGCCGTAGATCTCCGGCCGGTGCGCAGACCCGAACCGACCAATGGCAGCCGCGGTGCGTTCGACACGCGCCGGACGGCACGCGCCGCGCTGCGGACTGGAGGAGAGATCGTCCGGCACCATCACACGCTCAGGGCACGACGCCCGCGACGCGTCGTCGTGCTCGTCGATGTCTCGGGTTCGATGGAGCCCTATGCGCTCGCGATGGTGCGGTTCGCCCAAGTGCTCGTGGCAGCCCGCCACCGCGATCGGGTCAAGGTCGAGGTCTTCGCCATCGGGACTCGGTTGACACGCCTCACGCGGGAACTGAGCGACACCGATCCAGACGCCGCTCTCAGCGCTGCCGCCGGCGCAGTGCCCGATTGGTCGGGCGGCACACGCCTCGGCGACACGATCGGCGAGTTCGTGCAGCGTTGGGGGGCCGTCGGGATGGCCCGGGGCGCCGAGATCGTCGTCCTGTCCGACGGATGGGACCGTGGCGACGCGGAGCGTCTCGGGGAGCAGATGGAGAGACTTTCGCGCCTCGCTCATCGCATCACCTGGGTGAACCCCCTTCGGGCGACGCCTGGGTACGTGCCGCTCGCCGCAGGCATGGCCGCAGCGCTGCCCTTCGTCGATCGATTCATCGATGGACACAACCTCGCCGCGTTCGAGTCGCTCGCGGCTCTGCTGGGCCGACGGCGGTAGCACTCGCTGATCCTCGAGCTCCTCGATGATCTCGACCGCTGGCGCGCCGCCGGACTCCGTTGCGTGGTGGCCCGGGTCGTCGACATCCACGGGCCCGGCCCTCGGCTGCCCGGAGCGGCCATGGCAGTGAATGAGTATGGCGTGGTGATCGGCTCGGTCTCCGGCGGTTGCGTGGAGGGTTGGGTGGTGTCGGAGGCGATGGTGGTGTCGGAGGCGGTGGCGGTGCTGGAGGCGGTGGCGCCGGCGGCTCGTCAGCTTCGGGTACAGCGACGCCGACGCGTTTGCGGTGAAACTCACCTGTGGCGGGACGGTCCATCTCTTCATCGAGTCGCTGGACTGGTGAGCGATGACGAACATCTACTGAGAGCTCCTGTGCGCCACCGGTCGCTGCGTCCTGTCGTTCTCTCAACGGTGATCGACGGCCTCGGTCTCGGCTCGAAACTCCTCGCTGAGCCCGGCGGGCCAGCGCTCGGCTCGCTCGGCAATGCGGACCTCGACCGGGTGGTCGCTCGCGACGCTCTCGGAGCGCAGGCCTCAGGGTCGACCGCCGTTCGCCGCTACGGGCCCGAGGGA
>JBBQLA010000537.1:0-2412 GCA_038327485.1 Acidimicrobiales bacterium | reverse complement strand
GACACCGGACGGATATCCCGACATCGCCCCGTACTGGGTGTCGAGCGATGGCTTGCTCACCCGATGGTCGGTCGCCGGACGGCTCGCCCGAAACCAGCTCGGTGACGTGTCGGTCACCACGGATCGGGTGCGCGTCGATCTGACGGCTGTGCTCCCGTCCCCACTGCCGGGGACAGTCAACGAGTTGATCGCTCAGCTCGCCTCCGCGGTCACCAACTTCGCAATCCCCGCAGTCGACATCGCCGATCTGTGTGCCGCAGTCACCCTCACGGGGTCGGCGGCGGCCACGACGTTGTCCAGCAACGCCACCAAATTGGCCCTCGTTGTGGGCCTCCTGCTCAGCCACCCGAACTTCCAGCGCCGTTGATGGGAACAACATGACCGACACCAGCACCAAACCCGCCTCGGCCGCTCCAGGCGGTGTGAGCCGACGCACCTTCCTGGCCGGAACTGCGGCCGCCGCGGGCACTGCCGCCGCGCTCACCGTCGGGACCCGCTACGCCTTCGCATCGCCCGAGACGCCCACCGCCGGCGACGTGATGGTGATGATCTTCCTGCGCGGAGGCGCCGACGGCCTGAGTCTGGTTGCGCCCTACCAGATGCCCACCTATCAGGCGCTGCGCCCAACCATCCGGGTCAAAGGCCCGTCGGAATTCGCTGATCCCACGGCCAAGGCCGGACTTCCGATGGTGGCCGGCGGGTCGATTGCCAGCTTCCCGCTCTCGGGCACCTTCGCGATGCACCCGGCCATGGCCAGCCTGCACGCCGGTCCGTGGACCAATGGCGACCTGGCCATCGTGCACGCTGCAGGAATGCCGGCGTCGGAGTCCGATACCCGCAGCCACTTCGACAGCGAGAAGAACTGGGAGTTCGGCACCGCCAGTTGGAACTACAGCTCGGGATTCCTGAACCGGTACCTGGCCGGGCTGACCGGAGTCGATCGCCTCGCAGCGATCGGTCGCGGTAGCCAACTCCAGCGGAGCCTGCAGGGCTCGGTCGCGGCCTACTCGATGTACTCCAACTCGTCGTTCACCGTCTCGGGGTTCTCCAGCTCCACCTCGGCCAAGCGCGCCATCAGCAGTTGGTACGACAGCGGCACCGGTGATCTGCTCAACCAGACCGGCGCCAACACCATGGCAGCCATCGGGACGCTGTCGTCGGTGGTGTGGACCGACCCTCGATTCGCCGTGCAGAACGGCGCGGTCTATCCCAGCAACGGGCTCGGCCACCAACTGAAGGAGATCGCCCAGCTGATCCGCGCGAACGTCGGTCTTCGGTGTGTCGCCGTGGACATCGGCGGCTGGGACACCCACGACGCCATGGGAGCCCCAGAAGACAGTGCGAGCTACTTCCGTCAGCTTGCCACGGGGTTTGCCGACTCGCTGTCCGCCTTCTCCACCGACCTCGGCACGTCCATGAACGAGGTGACGGTGCTCACGATGAGCGAGTTCGGGCGCACCATCAACGAGAACGGCTCCGGCGGAACCGATCACGGTCGTGGCAGCGTCATGTTCGCCATGGGTGGCAACATCAACGGGGGGGTGTACGGCGGGTTTCCCTCGACGATCGTCGACGGACCCGAGGGTGACCTGACCGTCACGAACGACTACCGGCGGCTGCTGTCGGAGGTGCTGTCGGTTCGCGGCGGAGCCACCAACCTGGCCACGGTGTTCCCCACCTACACCCAACAGAGTCCATTCGGCGCCTGCTCGTGACCTAGCGTCGATCGACGATGACCGATCTGACCGCCGCCGTGATCCACGGCATCCGTCTCGGCGGACTGAGCCCGGTCGAGTCGATCGTCGCCCGCTCGGGCATGGGTCGGACCGACGTCGACGGCGTGCTCGTCACGATCGGCGATTCGGGGTGGGCGACCTTGCGGAGCGGTCGCATGCCGGGCTGGATGTTGACCAAGGAGGGTCGGCTCGAAGGCGAGCGGCTGCTGGCTGAGGAGTTGGACGCGACCGGTCGCCGTCAGGAGTTGGTCGTGGCGTACGACGAATTCCTACCCCACAATCGGGAGTTCCTCGCGCTGTGTACCGACTGGCAACTCTGTGACGTCGACGGTGCCGCCGTGGTCAACGACCACGAGGATGCCGAGCACGACCGACGAGTGATCTCGCGGCTCGAGTTGCTGCACGCTCAACTCAGCGAACTCCTCGACCGAATGGCCTCGGTCCTGCCGCGCCTGTCCGCCTACGCTCCACGGTTCAGCGAGGCACTCCAGCACGTCCACCACGGCGAGTTGGAGTGGTTCACCAAGCCGATCATCAACTCGTACCACACGGTGTGGTTCGAGTTGCACGAAGACCTGCTGGCGACCTTGGGCATCGAACGCAGCTCTGAGGTCGCCCGGTAGGGTCCGCCCCAGGAGGATTCCATGTCAGCGAGGTTCGGGCGGGTCATCACCGC
>JBBQLA010000536.1:0-2420 GCA_038327485.1 Acidimicrobiales bacterium | reverse complement strand
GCGGTGATGCAGCACGCCGAGTACGGCTACACCTCGAACATCCCGTTGGCCGACGCGATGGATCCCCGGAGCTTGCTGGCCGACGCCTACGAGGGTGCGCCGTTGCCACCGGAGCACGGCTACCCGGCTCGCACGTTCGTGCCGCACTTGTACCTGTGGAAGTCGGTCAAGTGGGTCCGCGAGTTGGAGCTGTTGGCCGACGATGCGCCGGGCTTCTGGGAGCGCAACGGGTACCACATGTACGGCGACCCGTTCCGTGAACAACGCTTCGACACCGACGACTGATCGGTGCCGGTCCGTTCGACGTCTCCGATTCGCGACGGGGTGTCCGTCGGTGTGGCGGTCGGTGTGGTCGGCATCGCCTTCGGCGTGTTGGCCCGATCGGCGGGACTCAGTGTCGCTCAGACGTGCGCCATGTCGTTGCTCGTCTTCACCGGTGCCTCGCAGTTGGCCGCCGTCGGGATCGTGGCCGGCGGTGGCTCGATCGTCACCGCAATCGGCTCCGCGCTGCTTCTGGGCGCGCGAAACGCCTTGTACGGCCCGGCGGTCGCCCCGTGGTTCGGATCTCGGTCGACCTCGACTCGTCTCGGCGTCGCTCACCTGGTGATCGATGAATCGACCGGTCTCGGTGCATCCCAGCCCGACGCCAATGAGGAGCCGTTCGCCCGCGCCAGGACAGGGTTCCTCGCCGCTGGACTCGCGGTCTACGTCTTCTGGAACCTCGGGACCCTGATCGGGGCGCTCACGGGAGACCTGCTGGGCGATATCAGCCGGTGGGGCCTCGACGCGGCGTTCCCGGCAGCGTTCGCGGCGCTGCTCGCCCCCCACCTTCGACGGCGGGAGGGACAGGTCACCGCCGCAATCGCCTTCGTCATCGTGGCTGTCGCGATCCCGTTGCTCCCCGCAGGCGTCCCCGTGCTCATCGCCGCTCTTGCGATCGTGCCTGGAGCCTGGATCCGGCTGCGGCCGTCGGCGGCGTCGTGAGTTGGGCGGCCATCCTCGGGTTGGCGGCCGGTGCGTACGCGCTCAAGGCCCTGGGCATCTTCGGCCTGGCCCGAGTACGGCTGGACGGGTGGGGCCTCGGGCTCGTGCAGCTGCTCCCCGCAGCGCTGCTCTCGGCGCTCGTCGCCCTGCAGTTGTTCGAGACCGGAGGGACGCGCGTGCTGGCCACCCGCCTGCTCGGGGTGACGGTCGGCGCCATCGCGGTGTGGAAGCACGCCTCGCTGATCGTGGTGATCCTGCTCGCCGCGGCAACCACCGCAGCAGCACGGGCACTGTTCTGAGACCGACGTGGATCAGGTGCTCGCGGCGAGGGCCAAGTTGGTGATCATCGAGCCGAACACCACGTTGTGGAAGGGGCTGATCGCCCACCAGTAGGCCCGTCCGGCGAGCCCGTGGGGGATGAACAGAGCTCGTTGGTGAAGCACGGGCTGCTCGCCCTCCTTCACCTCGATGCTGAACTCGAGCCAGGCCTGGCCGGGCAGCTTCATCTCGGCCCGAAGTCGCAGCAGCGATGGCCGCTTGATCGCCTCGACTCTCCAGAAGTCGACCGGGTCGCCCAGGATGAGGCGATCGGGGTCACGTCGACCTCGCCGAAGCCCGACGCCGCCGGCCAGTCGGTCCAGCAGCCCTCGTATCGCCCAGGCCAGCGGGAACGAATACCAGCCTCGCTCGCCACCGATTCCTTCGACTGCGCGCCACAACTGCTGCGCCGGCGCGTCGACGCTGACGGACCGCTCGTCGCGGTAGACGGTTCCCCCGGCCCAGTCGGGGTCGGTGGGCATGGGATCGCTCGGAGCGCCGGGCCACTCTGCGCCGGACCACCGCGTCTCGATCTCGGCCTGTCCGACCCGCTCCAATGCACGCCGGACGGCCTCGTCGAACGGACACAGCGGGCCCGGTAGCAACTGCTCGATGGCGTGTTCGGAGGCGACGGCGTTGTTGCGGAGCGATTCGATCAACGGCTGCGCAATCGCCTTGGGAACCGGAGTCACGACGTTGACCCACTGACTCGACAACCACGGCGACAGCACCGGCACGGGGATGATGATCCGATGTTTCAGCCCGGCGACCCGGGCGTAGCGCTGCATCATCTCGCGGTACGACACGACGTCGGGCCCGGCGATGTCGAAACGCCGATTCATCCCCGCCGGGAGCGCGAGCGAACCGTCGAGGTAGCGGAGGACGTCGCTAACCGCGATCGGCTGGACCAGTGAGCGCACCCACTTGGGGGTGATCATCACGGGCAGGCGTTCGGTGAGGTACCGCAGCATCTCGAACGAGGCGGACCCGCTCCCGATGATCACGCCGGCCTGCATCACCACCGCCGGGACGATTCCGTCGAGGAAGATCTGACCGACCTCCGCCCGCGACGCCAGATGGGGTGACGCCTCCTCGCCCTTGGGGATCAGCCCGCCCAG
>JBBQLA010000535.1:0-2420 GCA_038327485.1 Acidimicrobiales bacterium | reverse complement strand
CCGATGAGCCCCATGTCGTGGTACAGCGGCAGCCACGAGATCACCACGTCCTCCGCCACGACCTCGGCGGCGATGACGGCACCGTCGACATTGGCGCAGATCTGGCGATGCGTGAGCATGACGCCCTTTGGTTCCGATGTGGATCCCGAGGTGAACTGCAACACGGCCAGTGAGTCGGCATCGATCTCACGAGCGACGAACTGCTCGGCAGGAACCCGCTGGGACCGATCGATGGGGGCCACCTCGTCGAAAGTCACGAAGGTCGGATCGCCGTCCTCGCGGCTGATGAAGTCCGAGAACTGCCCGTCCAGCAAGAGCATCGTGACGTCGGCAGCGGCCATGCGCTCGCGAGTCTGCGAGATGAAGCCCTCGAGGCTGCCCATGCGCAATGGCAGCGGCAGCATGACCACACATCCGCCACACATCCAGGTGGCCTGGATCGCGGTCACCAGAGCGCGGCTGGTCGGACCGAGGATGGCGACGTGGTGACCGACGCGTACCCCCCGTGCCTGCATGGCCGCGGCCATGGAGCGAGCGTCGACGTGGAGCTCGGACCACGACGTGGTGTCGTAGGCGTCGCCATCGACGAAGGTCACCGGGCGATCGGGGCCGCCGAGACCGTGGCCTGCTGCGGACTGTTCGATACGTGAAGGGAGGGTCATCACGAAACGTGAGACCGTCCGGAACCCCGGACGGTTACAGCAGTGTGACTTGTGACATCAATCGCACGACCTGTCATTTCAGAGAACGACGTTCACGAGTCGCCCGGGGATGGCGACCACCTTCTTGGGCGTCGCACCGCCCAGGAGTTCGACCACCTTCGGGTCGGACAATGCGGCCGCTTCGAGCTTCGCCGCATCGGCATCGGCGGCCACGACCAATCGGTGACGGACCTTGCCGTTGACCTGCACCGGGATCTCCACGGTGTCGTCGATCAGCAGCGCCGAGTCGGCGACCGGGAACGGCTCGTAGGTCAACGTGGACTCGTGGCCGAGGCGGGCCCACAGCTCCTCGGCGATGTGGGGAGCCAGGGGCGCCAGCATCAACACCACCGCCTCGGCGAGAGGGCGACTGGGCGCCGCTCCGACCTTGGTCAGGTGGTTGTTCATCTCGATGAGCTTGGCGATGGCGGTGTTGAACCGCATCGCCGCCAGGTCCGCCGAGACGCCGTCGATGGTGCGGGCCAGCAAGCGGGCGGTGTCATCGTCGGGAGCGGTGTCCACGACTCGCAGTTCGCCGGTGTCCTCGTCGATGAAGTTGCGCCACAGCCGTTGCAGGAAGCGGTACTGCCCCACCACATCGCGCGTGGCCCACGGGCGAGAAGCGTCCATCGGACCCATCGCCATCTCGTACAGCCGCAACGTGTCGGCCCCGTACTGCTCACACAGGTCGTCGGGGGCGACTGAGTTCTTCAAGCTCTTGCCCATCTTGCCCAAGGCGCGTGTGATCTCTTCGTCGCCGTGGAAGTACTTGCCATCACGCTCGATGGTCTCGGCCGCATCGACGTACACGCCGCGGGCGTCGGTATAGCTGTAGGCGAGGATGTAGCCCTGGTTGAACAGGCGGCCGAACGGCTCGGGACTCGACACGTGGCCCAGGTCGAAGAGCACCTTGTGCCAGAACCGGCTGTAGAGCAGATGCAGCACGGCGTGCTCCACGCCGCCGACGTACAGGTCGACGCCACCGGAGCGACGCTCGGCGGTCGGACCCATCCAGTACTTCTCGACCTCGGGATCAACGAAGACCCCGGTGTTGGTGGGATCGAGGTAACGCAGTTCGTACCAACAGCTCCCCGCCCACTGCGGCATGGTGCTGGTCTCGCGGCGATACACCTTCGGCCCGTCGCCCAGGTCGAGGGTGACATTGACCCACTCGTCGGCACGGGCCAGCGGGGGCTCCGGAGGCGAGGTGACGTCGTCGGACTCGAACGTCTTTGGCGAGTAGTCCTCGATCTCCGGCAGCAGCACCGGGAGCTCGCTCTCGGGAACGGCGAGGGGGCGACCGTCGGTGTCGTAGACGATGGGGAACGGCTCGCCCCAGTAGCGCTGACGGCTGAACAGCCAATCGCGCAGCTTGGTGGTGACGGTGGCCTGACCCAGACCGACGTCGGCCAGCCAGTCGTTGATGGTCGACTTGGCCTCGTCGACCATCAGTCCGTCGAGACTCACCGCGTCGTTGGCCGAGTTCACCACCGGACCGGACCCGGTCCATGCTTCGGCCCAATCGGCAGGATCGGACGCCCAGTCAGCCGGCGGCGAGACCACTGCGACGACGGGCAACGCAAAGGCGCGGGCAAAGTCGAAATCGCGTTGATCGTGAGCGGGGACCGCCATGATCGCCCCGGTGCCGTATCCCATCAAGACATAGTCCGCGATCCAGATCGGGATCGGCTCGCCATTGACATGATTAGTGGCATAGGT
>JBBQLA010000534.1:0-2421 GCA_038327485.1 Acidimicrobiales bacterium | reverse complement strand
AGTCGCCTCTCACGATCCGGCACAGCTGACCCAGGTTGAGCTCGGGGATCAGCACCCGCCGGTACCTCGACAACACCTCGCCCAGATCGGCCGGGAACGGGTGCAGGTGGGTGAGATGCGCCTGGGCCACCCGATGGCCGTCGGCTCGGACCCGCCGAACTCCCGCAGTGATGGCCGCCCACGTCGATCCCCATCCCAAGATCAGGACTTCGGCGCCCTCGTCGTGGTCGAGGTCGACCGGGCCGATCTCGGCGGCGATCCCGTCGACCTTGGCCTGCCGGAGATGGACCATGGTGGAGTGGTTCGCCGGCTGGTAGCTGATGTCACCGCTGCCGTCCTGTTTCTCGATGCCACCGATCCGGTGCTGGAGGCCCGCCGTGCCCGGGAGCGCCCAAGGGCGAGCCAACGTCACAGGGTCACGGAGGTATGGCCAGAACACTTGCGTACCCCCGGCCGTCTGGTGATTCGGCTCGGTCGCGAACTCCACCGAGATATCGGGCAGAGCGTCGAGGTCGGGCAGCAGCCAAGGTTCGGCACCGTTGGCCAGATAGCCGTCGGTCAGCAAGATCACCGGCGTGCGGTACTTCAGTGCCACACGGCAGGCCTCAAAGGCGGCGACGAAGCAGTGCGACGGCGACTTGGCTGCGACGATCGGAACCGGCGACTCGCCGTGCCGGCCGTACATGGCCAGGAGCAGGTCGGTTTGCTCGGTCTTGGTGGGCATGCCCGTCGATGGTCCGGCGCGCTGCACATCGACGATCACCATCGGGAGCTCCAGACTCACCGCCAGCCCGATGGCCTCGGCCTTGAGATCGAGCCCGGGCCCACTCGTTCCGGTCACGGCGAGCGAGCCGGCGAATGCCGCGCCGATGGCGATCGACGCCGCGGCGATCTCGTCTTCGGCCTGCATCGTGCGGCAGTCGAACTGCTTGAGCTTCGAAAGCTCATGGAGGATGTCGGATGCGGGCGTGATCGGATACCCCGCATAGACCAGCGGCAAGTTCGCCTGGTGGGCGGCGGCCACGAATCCCCACGCCGTCGCAGTGTTGCCCGTGATGGTCCGGTAGGTGCCCGCAGGCAGCGAGGCCGGCTTGACCTCAAACGTGTGGCCGAACAGTTCGGCCGTCTCCCCGAAATTGCGCCCGGCCTTGAGCGCGGCGGTGTTGGCGTCGCGAACGAGCGGCTTGTTCGAATAGGTCCGGTCGATCCATTCCTGCACCGGCAACGCGGGTCGGGTGTACATCCAACACACGAGCCCCAGCGCGAAGAAGTTCTTCGATCGCTCGGCGTCGCGGGCCTTGACGCCCAGCGGACGGGTCGCCTCGGCCGTGATCGAGGTCATCGGTACCTGATGGACGACGAAGGATCCGAGGGTCCCGTCCGTCAGTGGGTTGTTCTTGCAATGAGCCTTCTCGAGATCGCGTTCGGTGAACGCGTCCGAGTTCACGATCAGGGTCGATCCTGGGGCCATGTCGGCAAGGTTGGCCATCAGCGCCGCCGGGTTCATTGCGATCAGCACATTGGGGCTGTCACCCGGCGTCACGATGTCGTGATCGGAGATGTGAACCTGAAAGGACGAGACCCCGTTCAACGTTCCGGCCGGCGCGCGGATCTCCGCCGGGAAGTTCGGCAGCGTCGCGAGATCGTTGCCGAACGCGGCGGACAGTTCGCTGAATCGATCACCGACCAACTGCATGCCGTCTCCTGAATCACCGGCGAAGCGAATCACCACACGGTGCAGGGTTGTGGTCTTCGAGGTCATGGCTCTCCCCCAGACTTCTTGTTAGGAGCCAAGAGCACGTTCTGTCGCCGACGCTACTGCGCGGCATCGACAGAACGTGCTCAAGGCGTCGACATGCTCGAGCAAGGTCAGGCAACCAGGAAGCACATCAGCGTGGCCTGGCCGGCACGATCATCGAGGACCGCCATCAGGCCCCCTCCCATGCTGAATGCCAGATCGAAAGTTCGTCGCTTCATGCTGCTCCTTGTGGTGCGGTGAGCCTCCGCCGCCGCCGAAGACGACCGCGGCATTCACGGGTTCGTACTCTCCCAGTAGAAACCCGCGGGCTACTCCACGACAGGGTCCAAAGTCACCGGGTGGTACCGGCCATCGGTTCTCTCACCCAAGCGGGTGACTGAGGTGCCGCGAAGCTGTCCAATCGGCGGAGCTCGCCTCAAGCAGACAGACCGACCCAGCACCCCGCTCACTCCGGCAACACCATCGTGGACGACTCAATCACGTCAGCGCTGGGCGAGGACGGCGAGATGTCCCTCATCGACATCATCGAGCCCGTCGACCGTCTTGGGTAGATCACAACGTCACCGTCGGGTCGTTGACACCGCACCCACGTCGCGAGAGGCTGAGCCGCGCGACGGTGACAAGGAAGTCCGACATGCGCAGGACGACGCGGAACGTGCTCG
>JBBQLA010000533.1:0-2431 GCA_038327485.1 Acidimicrobiales bacterium | reverse complement strand
CGTGGCGTACCACGAGCGCATGTGGCTGGTGCGGGGTGATGACGTGGTCGGTGAGTGGGCGGTCGATCTCAGGAACTGGTGAGGGTCACGACTCGGCGACACTCACCCCGAGGATCTCAGCAGCGACGCCGACGCGACGTTGGTAGCTGGTGGCCACCTCGACGCCGATACGGGCGCGCTCGTGCTGCGGCACCAGCGCCACCACGCAGCCTCCGAAGCCGCCGCCCGTCAGTCGGGCGCCGTACGCCCCGGCGCGCATGAGCTCCTCGACCAACACATCGAGCTCGCGGGTCGACGATCCGTAGTTCTGGGCGGAGGAATGATGGCTCTCGACCATCAGGCGCCCGGCGGCGTTGACATCGCCCGCCGTCATCGCCGCCACGAATCGGCGCACCCGCTCGATTTCTCCGACAACGTGTCGACCCTGCGGGTGATCGGCCACCTGGATCGCAGCGGCGTCGCGGAGCACCTCGATGCCCAGGTCTCGAGCCGCCGTGAACGAGTCGAACCGCCGCGCCGCCCAGGGTGAGCCCTCGAGAGTTCGAGCCACGCCACTGTCCACGACGAGCAATGCGCACTCCTCGGGGAGTGACAACGGGGTGACAGTCAGGCTGCGGCAGTCGAGGACGAACAGACCGCCGAGCACTGAGGCCATCTGATCCTGGATCCCACACGGAACACCCGTGGCGCGGTGCTCGGCCGCTTGTGCCGCCTTCGCCAACTCGACGTCATCGATGTGCCATGCCGCCGATGCAACCGCCGTCGCGGCTCGCCCGATCATGATCTCGAACGCGGCGGACGAGGACAACCCTCCCCCGATGGCCAGGTCACTCGAGATCACCGCGTTGAAGCCGATCGACGGGCGACCGCGATCGGCCAGCTCGGCCAACATCGCGGCCACGAGTCGGCCCCACCCCGGCTCGACCATCGACGGCTTCGCCCCACCGTCGACCGGCACGTCGACCGTGCCGTCGAACTGGTCGGACGTCACGATCACGCGGCCGTCAGAGCGAGGTGCGCCTCGGGCCCGAACGCGGCGATCGATCGCCGCGCACACCACGATCCCCTCGTGGAAGTCGACGTGGCCGCCGATCACATTGACCCGTCCAGGCGCGCTCACCTCGAAGGCGCGCACCCGGAGCGCCGCGGCCCTGTGGTCGGTCATGCCAGGCGGAGGGCCGCCGCCGCGTCTTCGGGAATCACCGGGTTGGAGAGCGTGCCCGAGCCACTCTCGCCCGCGGCCACGTATCGGGCGATACCAGGCGACCGCTGCGGCGGGGCCAGATGACAGTGCAGGTGAGCGTCGCCCGGCCCGGCGCCTTTGGGCGACTGATGGAACCACATGAGGTACGGAAAGATCGCCGACGCTGCCGGCTCTCCCGCCCACAGCCGCTGGTAGCGCCCGAGCACGTCACACAACGCGTCGGCCAGGCCGGTGCGCTGGCGATCGTCGAGTTCGTCGAGCCGACCGACTTCGCTTCGCGGCGCGAGGCGAAGCCCGTAGGGATACGGGGACGCGAACGGTACCCACGCCACCCAGTCGTCGCCGTCGTGAACGATGCGACGACCGTCGGCGAGCTCCGCCGCCAACTCGATCGCCACAGGATCTCCGCCGATCGATCGAGCGTGGGCGAGCTCCGCGGCAGGCGAGGGCGGCACGAATGGGTAGGCGTAGATCTGACCGTGCGGATGGTTGAGCGTGGCGCCCACCTCGGCCCCCCGACTCTCGAACACCAGCACGTACTGGATCTCGGGCCGAGCCATCAGCGCCGCGGTCCGTTCGGCCCACAGGTCGACGACCTTGCGGACCTGCTCGACACCCAACGATCCCAGCGACCCGTCGTGATCGGGCGAATAGAGGATGACTTCCGCCGCTCCCACCGAGTCGAATGAGGTCACCCCGGCGGCCTCCAGCACCGCAAGGTCGACCGGTTCACCGGGAACGAGGGCGGGCCACCGGTTCTCGAACCAGCGCGTGTCGTAGGGCTCGGGCGCCTCGAGTCCGCCGGGGCAGAACGGGCAGCCGTCGCGGGGCGGGAGGTTGGGTCGGGTCTGTCGGTGGCCGACGATGTTGACCCACTCGCCGGTGTGCGGATCGAGACGGAACTCGCCGGGCACGTCAGCCTGCCAGCCACTCGGCGACCGAGCGGAACGCACGACCGCGATGACTGATGGCGTGCTTCTCCTTCGCGGTCATTTCGGCAAAGGTGCGGCCGTCGCCCTCGTCGGGAACGAAGACCGGGTCGTACCCGAAGCCGGTCTCGCCTCGCGACGCCATCGCGATCGCGCCTTCACACACGCCATTCCACTCGACGTGTCCGTCCACCCAGGCCAGCACCGCGCACGTACGGAACCGCGCCCGCCGATCGGCGACACCGTCGAGCTCGGCCAGCAGTTTGGTGACGTTGTCGGCATCGACGGCGAGCGGCCC
>JBBQLA010000532.1:0-2434 GCA_038327485.1 Acidimicrobiales bacterium | reverse complement strand
AGGCCCACTCGTAGCCAGTGACCCCTTCGAACGGTTGGCCCCGGAGAAGCTCGATCGCCTCGCCAAGCAACTCCACCTCTTCGGCGTAGTCGGTGGCCGAGCGCGAGCGCGCGACGAGGCTTGTGAATCGGGCGAGGTCGGTCGTGACGTACTTGCCGAGCGAATAGGCCATGTCGTTCATGACCGCATGTGGCAGGTGGTGGTTCCCGTCACGATCTACCCCCAGGCTGGAGCGCGCTCGGTAGATGTTGACGTTGAAGGTGTCCTGCGTCGGCATCGTCTCCGGCCAGATCGCGGTCTTGAGTTGGCTCGCCGTCACGCCACCGGGGTGGAGTGCGAGATAGGCGACCAGTTCCAGCGTCCGCCGCCGGTTGATCGGTGCGACACCCTGAATGTCGACAGGTCCGAGGACGCGGATCTCGACGTCGAAGTCAGAGACCGGGTCCAGTGGCTCGGCCGGCGGCGTTACATAGACCGGCGTGGTCGACAGCGGCTCCTCCCGAAACATCGCTTCGTCGGCGTCGCCGACGGCTGCATCTGCGAGGAGGTCGTTGACTGCAACGAGGTCCGGCTCGGAGAGTCCGATCGCGTCGAGTTCGAAATCGTGCGGGCTGAGGTGAACGGTCTCATCGACTCGGATGGCCCACCGACCGCAAACCGCCGGACCGATGACGAGGGCCGCTGCACCGCGGCCCGGCACCATGAGATCGGCGAGCCGGGAAGTTTGCGCCGCCGTGAGTGTCTCCGCGCTGACGAGGACGGTCACGCCCCACGTGTGCTCGGCCGGCCGCGCGCATCGAGCAGCCGGGGCGTTCGCGATGCCAGTGCGGTCCATCAACTGTTGCGAGGTGCGGAGTGCCTGCTCGACGGCCTCGATGCCAAGCTCGAGTGTGGGAACGGTACGCACCCGTTCGCTCGTTGCCAGGTCGAACGCATCCGCCACGACGACGATGTCGAGGAGCTCGGAGACGGGCGAGGCAGCGAGCTCGGCTGCCATCCGTCGGACCGTTTCGTCGGCGCGGCTGCCATCGACGGTGACGAGGCCGGCGGTCTCGAGATCGATCAGGATGATGTCGCTCCCGAGGTTCCCAACGGAGACGATGGTCGGCCAGGGAGCTGGAGGATCCGCGCCGAGCCCTTCGAGGGCCGCGGCGGACAATCCACGCTCGGTGGCGAACGCCCGTCGCTCGCCGCGGTCCTCGAATCCGGCCGGAACGGTTGTGGTCGGCCTGGCGAGCAGAATCTCCACTTCATCGGGAGCCAAACGTGCCGCTGCGATCTCGGGCATCGGCTGGTTCGGGAATCCGTTGCCGAAGGCCCGAAGCGCCGCATCGAGCCGATTGAGGCGTGGCAGGTCCGCATCGTGGCGCAGCGCCGTCTCGATGGCCGCTGTCTCGACAGAAGGTCGGTGGGGAGCGTGCCCGGTCTTGCGCCGGCGTGACTGGGAGCGTCGGAGCCGTGTGAGCAGGATGATCAGCGCACTGGCAAGGACGGTTCCTCCACCGAACAGAGCGATGCCATGGCGTTCGCTGCCGTCGTCGTCCGACGCATCGGCGATAGCGATCGGCGCAGAGCCGCTTTCGCTGCTCGCCTCGGCTGTGGCTGCGGTCGTCGTAGTGACAGCGGTTGTCCCCGTCGATTCCGGCGCGGTTTCGGAGGCCGCCGTGGTCGGAGCGGGGGAAGACGGCGGCCCGACTGGGTTGGGATCAACAGGCGCATCGGCGCCAGGAGCGTCTTGAGCCGGAGCAGGCGAAACTGCGGATGCGGGGAGCTCCAGTTTCCAGCCCGGATAGATCAGGCTCGCGTTCGTGAACCGGACTCCGTTGAAGTCACGGTCGCGGTTGATCTCCCAGAGGTCGCGCCATCGCAGTGGATCTCCCAACTCGCTCTCGGCGATGCGCCAGAGTGAGTCGCGTCGCTGCACGGTGTAGGTCGTCGCGGTCCCCGACACGAGCGGCGGGACCGACGGAACGACGTTCTTGGCGGGCGGTGACGGAGGTTGAGTCTTTGGCATCGCAGTCGCGACATGCGCTCCAGCCGTGGCGAAAGCCGCCGACGAGTTGATCGGGGTGAGCGTGAGCGACGCCATCAGCGAGACGCTGGTGATCAGTTGTCGGGCGAATGCCTGGGTCGGCCCGGCGAACCGGAGGTTGGGAGACGGACGACCCAGAACCCACGCCCAGATTTCAGCGACGAACGACCAGCAGAGCAACAGCCACGCCGCCCATCCCACGAGCGCGACGGCCTTCACGATCACGACGTCGGATACGGCACTGCGCGACAACGCATTTCGGACACCGTCGACAGACGGGACCTTGCCCGGGAGCGGCCAGCCGGCGACCTTCCACAGGAGGATCGGAACACCGACGGTGAGCGCAATGCCGACGGACAGTGAAAGCAGACCTCGCGCAACGTCGCGGGACCGTGACCGGGT
>JBBQLA010000531.1:0-2435 GCA_038327485.1 Acidimicrobiales bacterium | reverse complement strand
GCACCGAGGTCGTGAACCAGAGCGTCGAATCAGCCAGACGATCGCTCACCGGCATCGAGAGGGCGGCGAAGTCGGCCATCCCGTCACGGCTGCGCCAACGCGGTGCGAACCCGTCGGGGTCGCGGAATACGTCGAGTCGATGGATCGGCGGATAGGCCATGGTCAAGGGGATGCCCTCCGCCTCCAGGGCCAGCCGCACCGCCTCACGGCTGGCACCGAACTCGTCAGGATCGATCCGCACGATGTAGCAGTAGTTCCCCTGGTCGGTGCAACGCGGATCGCGACTCTGGGGATGCACACCGGGGATCTGGGCCAGCTCCGCGTTCAGCCGTGTCGCGTTCTCGGCCCGCCGCCGCTGTTGGTCGGGAAACCGCTCGAGCTGGGCCAACAGGACCGCTCCCTGCCATTCGGTCATGCGGGTGTTGCCGCCCAGCAGGTGATGCTCATAGAACCATTTGCCGGGCCGCCGACCGCAGTCCCCGAACGACCGCGCCTCGGCCAGCACGTCGCTCCGTCGCGACACCACGGCCCCACCCTCGCCGCCGGTCATGAGTTTGGATGCCTGGAAGGAGTACGTCCCGGCATCACCGATCGTCCCCACCGGCCGGCCGTTCCAGGTCGAGCCGTGTGCGTGGGCGCAGTCCTCGATCAGCGCCAGATCGTGACGGGTGCACAGTGCGTCGAGCCGATCCATGTCGGCGGGATGCCCGGCGATGTGCACGGCGACCACTGCCGCCGTGCGCTTCGTGATGGCGGCTTCGACGAGCTCCGGATCGACGCACCCCGTCGCGAGATCGACGTCGACCAGCACCGGGATCGCGTTCACCATCAGCACCGCGGCGGCGGTGGCGAAGAACGTCCAGTTCGGCACGATGACCTCGTCGCCGCCCCCGATGCCCAGAGCCAGCAACGCCAGCTCGATGGCGTGCGACCCGTTGGTGACGGCCACGGCCGGATCGGTGCCGTGGAAGTCACCCCATCGCCGCTCGAACTCGCTGACCTTGGTGCCTTGCGTCGACCACCATTTCCCGGAGTCGAGCACGTCCAGCAACTGGCCGCGTTCACCCTCGTCATGTTCGGGCCACGCCGGATAGGGACGGGAGCGAAGCGGCGTACCGCCGTGGACGGCGAGGCTGGACATCGCCCGATCTTGTCACCGACCGCGAAGCTGCGTCGCGTACGCTCCGCCGATGGCCCAGGTGCGCACGATCGAGCCCGGCAATGCACGGGTCGTGCTGCTCGTCGTGGCCCACGCCGACGACGCGTCGCTCTTCCTGGGCGGCACCATCGCCCGATGGGCCGATGCCGGTTGGCGCGTCGTGTGCGTCCGGGTCACCGACGACCGATGGGACTCGGTCGGGCTGACCCCGACCCACACCATCGAGCGGAACACGGCGGAGTTCCGCGCCTCGGCCGCGGTGCTCGGCATCGACGAGGTCGTCGAGCTCGGCTACCCCACCGACACGCTGGGCGACATCAGCGAGGTGGCGCTGCGAGAAAAGCTCATCCGCCAAGTGCGCACCTACCGCCCTTACGCGCTGGTCACGTTCGATCCCTACGCGGTCTACGGCGAGGACAACCAGGACCACCTCGTGGTGGCGGCCGCGGTCGACGAGGCCTTCTGGACGAGCCAGTTCGATCTGCACCACCCCGAGCACCTCGCCGAGGGTCTCGAGCCGCACGGATGCTTCGAGCGCTGGTACTTCGGTCGCCAGGTGGCCGACGTGACCGACGTGGTCGACATCCACGGCGTCATCGACCGCAAGATCGATGCGGCCCTCTGCCACCCCACGATGCTGACCAACTTCGTCAACCAGCTGCGCCTGCAGGCCCGCACCGGTGGGTGGGGGGTGCCGTTCATCGACGACGCGCTCTCGTCGGGCGACCTCCGGTCGCTGCTCGGTCCGCTCCTGCGGCGCCAAGCCGAACTCACCGGTGAGCGCCACGGCCTGCCGATGGCCGAGGAGTTCCGTGTGGTCCGCTTCGGCGGCCTCGAGGCACTGCTCGAAGCCTTCGGTCATCGCCTGTAGGCGCGCCTACCGGTCCACTCGAACCGGCCCCGCCTCGAAATGTGGTCGCCAACCCCCCGCCGGCGGCAATGAGCGTCCAGATTTCTCCCGGGGGGGGAGGGGGCGGCGGCGTGCGCTCAGTTCGGCTTGAGGTCGGCTCCGGGCGAGACCTGAGAGACGTCGTCCATTGACGAGGGGGCCCGCGTCAGCTGGCACGGTGCAATAGCGACGCGTGCCTGACCCGGGCCTAGTGCCCGTGGCGGTGATGTATATCGGGGGTGTGAGCGTGCTCGTGGCGTATCGCCTCGTGCACATGCTCGTGGGTGTGGGCGACGAGCACCTGAGGGCGGTGCTCATGCCCGTGGTGGTCGTCGTTATGGGTGTGACGATGCGAGTGCGTGAGCGACTCGTGGGTGTGACCGTGGC
>JBBQLA010000530.1:0-2435 GCA_038327485.1 Acidimicrobiales bacterium | reverse complement strand
AGCAGATCACCGAAGTGGTGCACCGTCACGCCTCGACCGCTCAATGCCTCGACGAATCCGTCATGTTCCTCGCGGGCGCGGTCGGCCCAGAGGATGTCGTCGAACAGCATCTCCTCGATGTTGTCGGGCGTCAGTCGCGACAGCTCGAGGCCGGGCCGGTGCACGATGGCCTGGCGCAGCTGACCGACCTCCGAATGGACACCGAGTGTTGAGGGCAGATCTTGAGCGAGGGACATGGTGAGGTCTCCGGACGTGAGTCTCGTTTGAGCACCTCTGAGCCTGCGCTCCGATCTGCGCGGGCAGTAGGGCCCAAAGCCTCTGCCTGAGCGACGGCGATCAGCGCACGCTCGCCAGACCGGCGAGTTGCCGCACCCCAACCGCAGTCAGTGATCCTCGAGATGCATCGCTGACTCTTCCGGCGACAACAAGTCATCGGTCTCGAACTCGTCGGCGACCAGCTCGGCGATGCGGTCGGCGCCGAGCTGGTCGGGCGAGCCGAGATGACCGTGGACCATGTCGTCGTTCGGCGGCGGCTCGAGTCGGGGCTCGTCCTCGCCCAGAGACTCCTCGTCGAACTCCTCGGCGCGGTCCTGTTCGTCGGGTCGATTGTCGGCAGGGTTCGAAGTCATGGCTCCAGCGTGGGCCCTCTGCCGTGCCTCGCACAGAGTCCAATGTCCCAACCCGCAGTCGCGAGACCCTGGTGGTCATCGACGCGTGACGACTGCTTCCGCCAACGAGACAGCGCCGTCGAGAGTCAGACCCGTGTCGATGACATGGGCGCTCGCCCACGGCGCCGCCTCGGCTGCCATCAACCGAGCGATCGATACGGTGGCCTCGGACGAGTCACCACCCTGAACTCCTCGACGCACGATCCGTGCCTCCGCCAGTTCTTCGGAGCAGTCGCAACGGAGCTCGATCAGCGGAGTACCCGCGCTCGCTGCCATTCGATGCGCCCGCTCCCGCCGCTGCGGGTCCAGCCACGAAGCGTCCAGCACCACGCGCTCCCCCATCGTGACCATCAACCGAGCCCGTCTCAGCATCTCGTCATAGACCGCCTCGACCAATTCAGGGGCGTAGCGCTCTTCGTGCAGCGCCACATCGGGGTCACTCGTACGACCGGGTTGGAGCTCGTCACGCACATCGTCGGAGGAGATCACCACCGCATCCAAGCGGTCGGCCAACTCTCGCGAGACCGACGACTTGCCGGTGCCGGGGGTCCCTCCCACCAACGTGATGTCGATGCGACCGGCCTCGAGGTGTGCCAACGCAAGAGCATGGAACGAGCGAGCCAACGCCCGTGCCTCGGGTTCGCCTTGTGCATGTCGAATGCAGGCCACCTTCGCTCGAACGTGGGCCCGGTAGGCGACGTAGTGATGCTCGAGCGAGGTCGGCCAGGAGCCGCCGACGAATTCGCGGTAACGCTCGAGGAACTCACGAGCCAACTCGCGATGTCCGAGTCGTTCGAGATCCATGGCGAGGAATGCGATGTCGTTCAGGACGTCGCCGTAGCGAAGCCGATCGTCGAACTCGAGACAGTCGAGAATTCGCGGGCCGTCGTCGAGGCAGAAGATGTCCTCCGCTTGCAGATCACCATGGCCGTCACACGCGTGACCGTCGGCGACCCTCGAATCGAACAGAGCAGCTCGGCCGGCGAGATACTCGTGTGAAAGTCGATCGAGTCGAGCGACGTCCCCGACCTCGAGGACCGATCCGGCGTAGTGGCCGATCTGTTCGATGCCCTCGTCCCACAGCCTGCGGACGGCCGCATGACCCGACAAGGCGTCGATCTCCGGTCCACGAGGCGCTGCACCGTGGATGGTTCCCACCATGTGGGCCAATTTTCGGAGTTCGTCGACCGTGGACGGATCATTCAGCAGAGCACTGAGGCGCCGTTCTTCGGCGAGGCGCCGCATCACCACCACGTGATCGAGCTCGTCTCCGCCCATCGAGATGTCGGCCACTCCGAGGTACACGTCCGGGGCGAATCGACGGTTGAGTTCGACCTCACGGCGACAGGCCTCGCGCCGTGACGCGACCTCGGTGAAATCGAGGAAGCCGGTGTGCACCGGCTTCTTCAGCTTGTACACGCAGTCGCCGTGAAAGAACAGGGTCGACACGTGGGTCTCGACGATTCGCGGGGGGAGCGGCACTCGTTGATGATCAGCCTCGGCCGGCAAGAGCGACAGAGGCTTTTGACACACCTGGAAATCGCTTCGTCAGGGCCGATGTGAAGGGTGGCCAGAACAGAAAGACGCCGGACCGAAACGGCCCGGACACCAAGGCCGTGTAAACAGTCAGCAGGCGGAAAGCGCCAGTTGGTCACACCGCCCGACCTCGGCGGGACGCCGAAGTACTTCTCTGAAGGGGCCCGCCCGTGAGTCATCCGAACCGTCTGCCCGACGAGCACGTGAAACTGCTGCCGTCCGCGGTGTTCA
>JBBQLA010000529.1:0-2437 GCA_038327485.1 Acidimicrobiales bacterium | reverse complement strand
GTGATGATCTCGTTGCAGCCCATGAACATCGTGCAGGCCGCGGCCGACATCTTGTGGTCCAGGGCCGTCACCGAGTTCCCCGACGTGAAGTTCGCGTTGAGCGAGGGCGGAATCGGGTGGATTCCCTACTTCCTCGAGCGGGTCGACTACGTGTACGAGCACCACCAGGCGTGGACCGGCCAAGACCTTCCCATGAAGCCGTCGGAGCTGTTCCGCGAGCGGTTCATCACCTGCTTCATCGACGACGCAGCCGGTATCAACAACCGTGACGCGGTCGGTCTCGACACGATCTGCTGGGAATGCGACTACCCGCACTCCGATTCGACGTGGCCCGACTCGCCCGAGCGGCTGCATCGATCCCTGGCCGGGGTGCCCGACGCCGACATCGACAAGATGACCCACCTCAACGCCATGCGGTACTTCTCCTACGATCCCATCTCGGCGCTGGGCCGCGACAACTGCACCGTCGGTGCGCTTCGGGCACGTTCGACCGATGTCGACACGTCACCGCATTCGTCGGGCAAGGTCGTGGTGCGCCCGACGACGCCGATCACCATCATGGATCTCGCCTCCGCCGTGGCCCCCTCCCGCTGAGCGGGCTCGTCGGTCCTTTCTGTTCTCGGGCTCTTTCGGCCCGAATCCGCGTCGAAACAGCCCGAGATGGCTGGGCGCTGAGCGCTGCAGCTCGTGCGGCTCGCTCATACGCGGGTGAAGAACAGAACCAACAGCACCGGTGCGGCAATGAACACGAGGAACCCCCAGCTGGCCATCGCTGATGGGCCGGGGATCAGGGCGCGGGCATCGCCGCCATGAGATTCCTTCAACAAGGCGGCCCGCCACAGGCCCTTGGCGTTCGACACCAACACGCCGATCGGCAGTCCGACGAACCAGAACGCCATGAGCGTGATCCGCTGGGCCCGACGGCCGTGGTGCAAGGCACAGTCGCGGCAGTAGGCGCCCGCCGCGGTCCGGCGGAACCGACGAACCGGCACAGTGAACTCGAAGGTCGCCGTCGGCGTCGCACCGCACTGGCGGCACAGCTCAGCGGCTTGGTCGACGCGCTGGTCAGCCGCACCGATGGCCGCCCCGAGCGCGTCGTGCGCGGCGTTCACCTCACGGGTGCGTGCGTCGAGCCGCGAACGTTCGGCCGGCGACGCATCGGGATGTCGGTCCGGATGGACCTCGAGCAGGCGCTGCTTCCACGCTCGATCGATGTCGTCGGGCGACGCGCCCACGCGCACGCCGAGCACCTGGTGCGGATCGGGCGAAGGGCTCAATTCGCCCGCTCCACCGCCTCGGTCGCCGCCATCCACTTGTCCATCGCCCGGCTCGACGCGTCCTTGGCCTCACCGAACGCGGTCGCCAGTGAGGTGGCACGCTCGGGGTCGGAGTACACCGTCGGATCCGACAGCTGGGTGTTGAGTTCGGCCACGAGCGCCTCGGCCTTGGCCATGGCCCGCTCGCTCTGTTGCAGCTGCTTGCGCAGCTCCTTCACGTTGGAGTGCTGCTTCTGGCGCGACTCGGCCTGCTCGCGCTTGAGCGCCGCCTTCTGCTCCGAAGGACGCGCGCCCGCAGGCTTCGTCGTGCTCGATGAGCTGGCCTGCTTCGGCGAGCCCGACGGACCGACGCTGCCGCCGCGGAAGCTCGGCGACAGCACTGCTTCGTCGACCCCGTTGTGCAAGGTGACGGTGCCGTCTCGCACCTCGAGCAGATCGTCGGCCACCGAGCGGATGAGGTGACGGTCGTGGCTCACCAACAGCACCGTGCCGGGATACGCGGTGAGGGCGTCTTCCAACACGTCGCAGCTGGGCAGGTCGAGGTGGTTGGTGGGCTCGTCGAGGATGAGCAGGTTGACCGGATCCACGAGACACATCGCCAGCGCCAAGCGGGTCCGTTCGCCACCCGACAGATCGCCGACGCGGCGGTCCACGGCGTCGCCGGTGAAGCCGAACGATCCGAGCACGCTGCGCAGGTTGCGTCCCTTGGGTTGCGTGGGGCGCGCCGCGCTCTGGAACTCTTGCAGCACGGTTTTGGTGAGGTCGAGCGCGTCGACCTGATGCTGTTGGAAGTGGGCGACGTCCACGTTGGCGCCGATCTCGCTGGTGCCGGTCATCGGCTTCAGCTCGCCGACCAGCAGCTTCAACAGCGTCGACTTGCCGGCACCGTTGGGGCCGATGACGGCCAGCTTCTGTCCTCGCTCGACGACCAGTTCGACGTCGCGCAGGATGGCCGGACCGTCGTCGTAACCGACATCGGCGTCGCGCACCTCGACCACGGTGCGGGCGGAACGCTGTGGCGGCGGGAACGAATATCGCTGCACCAGTTCGGCGCGCTGCGGAGTCTCGATGCGGGCCAACTTGTCGAGCGCCTTGATGCGGCTCTGCACCTGGCGGGCCTTGGTGGCCTTGTAGCGGAAGCGTTCGACGAACTTCTCGAT
>JBBQLA010000528.1:0-2440 GCA_038327485.1 Acidimicrobiales bacterium | reverse complement strand
GAGATCAGCTGCTCGAGCCGGTGCCGGTACCGGGTGCGCTGTTCCTGCACGTGCTGGTCGTCGCCCCACGCCGCGATGGCGGCGGCCTGAGATGGCCCCGGCACCATCAGGCCTTGATGCTTGCGGACCTCGGACAGGTAGAGCACCAATTCAGCGTCACCGGCATAGAACCCCGCTCGCACCCCCGCCAGATTCGACCGCTTCGACAGGGA
This sequence comes from Acidimicrobiales bacterium, assembly GCA_038327485.1. Classification (GTDB taxonomy): domain Bacteria; phylum Actinomycetota; class Acidimicrobiia; order Acidimicrobiales; family Microtrichaceae; genus JBBQLA01. Next base: position 2,228 of record JBBQLA010000528.1, on the reverse strand, counting down.
GTGAACAGCCAAGAGACCCGAGTGATCTGCCGACGCCCCGGCGTCGAGGACAGTTCGAGGAGGCCCCTCCCAGGTGAACTCGGCGTAACACTCGTCCGAACAGACCAACACGCCATTGGTTCGACCCCAGTCAGCGGCTGCACCGAGATCATCGAGCGCGCCGGTGGGATTGGCAGGACTGTTCACCCACAAGCACAGCGCACGCCGGGCGTCGCTGGGGTGGATGTCGTCGAGTCGAAGCCGCCACTGCTCGTCGACCGGGACGGCGACGGCCCGACAGCCGGCGAGCGTCGCACCCATGGCATAGGACGGGTAGGAGACGGCCGGGTACAGCACCGTGTCACGCTCGGGGGTCCGCAGGCTCAACAGTCGAGGCAGCCCGACCACGAACTCCTTGGTTCCCAAACATGCGCCGATCTGCCGGGCGGGATCGGCCGTGACACCGAACCGCTCGCTCATCCAGCCCGCAACGGCCTCGCGGTAGCGCAGCGACCCGAGCGACGCTGGATAGCCGCGTTCGCTATCCGACGAGGCGAGCGCGTCGAGGACCGCTTGCGGCGGCGGATCGCTGGGCGTGCCGATGCTCAGGTCGATGGCACCACCATCGAGGGAGTCCGCTCTCGCGGACAGCTCGGACAACCGGTCGTAGGGGTACGGCGGTGGAACGAAGCCGGTCACTGCTCGTCGCTTTCGGTGAAGAACTCCCGGAAACGCGAGGCATCGGCGGGACTCATCCGTGCCCGCAGCAACAACGCGTCGTCAAGGGGTTGCTCCGACAGCACCTCACCGCTGCGGTGCACCGCCGCTATTGCGTCGCCGCGCGTGTACGGCACCAACATCTCGAAGGTGGGGGTCTGTGAACGCAACCGATCCCCGACGGCCGCCAACATCTCGTCGATCCCCTCGCCGGTGAGCGCTGAGACGATCACCGAACCGGCATGCAGCTTGGACAGCCGGGCCGCCGAGTTGGGTGCCCGGTCCGCCTTGTTGATCACGATTAGCTCGTCGTTGTCCGACGCACCGATCTCGGTGAGGATCTCTCGCACCGCAGCGAGCTGCAGGTCGGGATCGGCCGCCGACGCGTCGACCACGTGGATCAACAGATCAGCATCGACGGTGACCTGCAACGTCGACTTGAACGCCTCGACCAGCTGGTGGGGCAGCTTGCGGACGAATCCGACCGTGTCGGTACAGAGCACGGACTCGCCGCCGGGAAGCTGCAGCCGCCGAGTGGTCGCGTCGAGCGTGGCGAAGAGCCGATCCTCGGCCAGCACACCGGCATCGGTGAGGTGGTTGAGGAGGGTCGACTTGCCGGCATTGGTGTAGCCCACGATGGCGACCTGGCGGAGGCCGGAACGAACCCGCCCCTTTCGCTGGGTCAGCCGGTGCTGGCTGATGACGCGGAGCTCACCCTCGAGTTTGTGGATGCGGCGCACCAAACGTCGCCGATCGACCTCGAGTTGGGTCTCGCCGGGGCCGCGGGTACCGATACCGCCGCCCTGCTGGGAGAACGTGCGACCCTTGCCCCGGAGACGCGGCAGTCGGTACTTGAGTTGCGCCAACTCGACCTGCGCCTTGCCCTCCTGACTGGCGGCATTCTGGGCGAAGATGTCCAGAATCACCGCAGTTCGGTCGATCGCAGTGCGACCCAGCAGCCGTTCGAGGTTGAACTGTTGCGCAGGGGCCAGCTCGTCGTCGAAGACCACCGTGTCACAGTCGGTCCCGATGGCCAGATCTCGAATCTCCAGCGCCTTGCCCTTGCCCACGTAGGTCGCGGGGTCCGGTGTCGCCCGGCGTTGGATGACCCGCCCGATCGCGTCGGCGCCGGCGGTGTCGACGAGCTGGGCCAACTCATCGAGGTTGGCCTCGACGTCGACGAAGCGGTTCTTGCCCCCGGACATGCCGACGAGAATGATCCGCTCCCGGAACGTCCGATCGATGAAAGCATCGCTCGTACCACCGAAGTCGCCGAAGGCACCACGGTGGTCGGCGACCAGCTCTGTATCGGAATCGGTGCCTGGACCCGGCTCGATCTCGCTGTCCACACCGATCCCCGACCCCGCCACGGATCCGTCGGTCTCGGACTCGATGTCGTTCACGGGATCACCACGTCAGCGACGTATTGGGCCGGGCCGGTCAGCGTCACCGTGTCACCGACTGACACCCGGGCTTGCCCACCCGGAAGGTCCAAGAGGCACTCCGCACCGACGAGACCCCAAAGGTGCGCG
>JBBQLA010000527.1:0-2464 GCA_038327485.1 Acidimicrobiales bacterium | reverse complement strand
AGAGCCTGTCGCGCAACTCCAACGCCACCACCGGCTCGATCTACTCGGCGGTGCTGGCCGCCGAGCGACGCGGCGACTACCTGGGCAAGACCGTCCAGGTCATCCCCCAGATCACCGACGAGATCAAGCGGCGCATCACCCGTCTCGTCCGCGATGACGTCGACGTGGTGATCACCGAGGTCGGCGGAACGGTGGGCGACATCGAGATCCTTCCCTTCCTCGAGGCCATCCGGCAGTTCCGGCTCGACGTCGGCCGCGAGAATGTCTGCTACGTGCACGTGACGCTGGTGCCGTTCATCGGCCCGTCGTCGGAGCAGAAGACCAAGCCCACTCAGCACTCCGTGACCGAGCTACGCAGCCGCGGAATCCAGCCCGACGCCATCGTGTGTCGGTCTGAGGGCCCCATCTCGGCGGAACTCAAGCGCAAGATCAGCTCGTTGTGCGATGTCCCGCCCAACGCAGTGGTCAATGCGGCCGACGCCGACAGCCTCTACGACATCCCCCTCGTGCTCCACGAGGAGGGCCTCGACACCTACGTGTGCGATCTGTTGCGTATGGATGTGCCCGAGCCGGACCTGCTCGAGTGGGAAGACCTGGTCCGTCGAGTCGCCGAGGCGACCTTTCCCGTCCGCGTCGGCATCATCGGCAAGTACGTGTCGCTGCCCGACGCCTACCTGTCGGTGGTCGAGTCCCTGCACCACGCCGGCGCCCATCACGGCGCAGATGTGCAGATCGAGTGGATCCAGGCCGAGGAGGTCGAGGGGCTGCTCGCGGCCGGGCGTCTCGCAAGCCTCGATGGCATCGTGATCCCCGGTGGTTTCGGGGTTCGCGGAGTCGAGGGCAAGATCGCCGCAGCGTCGTACGCGCGCGAGAACGGCATCCCTTGTCTCGGTTTGTGTCTGGGCATGCAGGTCATGACCATCGAGTACGCCCGCAACGTTCTGGGGCTGCATCGTGCCAACAGTTCCGAGTTCGATCCGCACACCCCTCATCCGGTGATCGACTTGATGGACGCTCAGCGCGACGTCACCGACAAGGGCGGCACCATGCGACTCGGCGCCTACGTCGCGCAACTCGAGCCCGGGTCGCAGGTGGCCAAGATCTACGGATCGACGGTGGTGTCCGAGCGTCACCGGCACCGCTACGAGTTCAACTCGGCGTATCGCACCCGCTTCAACGACTCGGCCTTCAAGTGCTCGGGCACCTCACCCGACGGTCGCCTCGTCGAGTTCATCGAGTTGGAGGGCCATCCGTTCTGGGTGGGAACCCAAGCCCATCCCGAGCTGAAGAGCCGCCCGACCAACCCGGCCCCGTTGTTCCGTGCGCTGGTCGGCGCCTCGAAGTCGCGGGCCGAGGGTCGCAACCCGCACCTCATCGAGCTCCCCGACGCTCCCATCGCGTTGGCCGAGCAGACCACGAAGTAGCAGCGACGTAGTGAGCGACGTGGCTCACGAGTCGGGTTTCCGGCGCGTCGACTCACGGTTGATTCATCAGGGCCACATCGTGTCGTTCCGAGTCGACTCCTTCGTCGATCCGACCGGCGAGCGCTTCGACCGAGACGTCGTGCACCACCCGGGTGCTGCGTCGGTCGTGGCGCTGCACGACGACGACACGGTCACGATGGTCCGCCAGTTCCGCGCCGCGCTTGGTCGCAATCTGTTGGAGATCCCCGCCGGCAAGATCGATGTGGAGGGCGAGTCGCCTGAGGTCACGATCCGTCGCGAGCTGGTCGAGGAGGTCGGCCTGATCGCCGAGGTGATCGAACCGCTGATCGACCTGAACCAGTCCCCAGGGTTCTGTGACGAGGTAAACCACATCTTCCTCGCCACCGGGCTGACGGCCACCGAGCGGTCGGTCCAGGGCATCGAGGAGGAGCACATGACGGTGGAACGAATTCCGATCGATGACGTACCCGACATGATCATGGCGGGGGAGATGACCGACGCCAAGACCGTGATCGGGTTGCTGCTGACCCTTCGCCGTCTGGGGAGATGAACGCCGGATCGCCGCCGGGGCCGCCTTCGGTGATCGCGCTCGACCCGCTGTTCCGCGAGTACCTGACGTGGCTCCGCGTCGAGCGGGGCCGAGCTCCGTCGACGGTGGAGGCCTATCGCCGCGACCTCGAGCACTTCCAGCGCCACCTGGCCCACAGTGGAATCGCCGGCGTCGAGCTGGTGACCGAATCGGCTGTCGTGGACCACGTGGTGGAGATGCAGAACGCGGGGCTGGCCCCGGCGACGGTGGTTCGACGGCTGACAGCGATCCGGTCTGCTTTCAGCTATCTGGTGGGCGAGGGTCGGCTCGACAACGATCCGACGCGCGGGGTCGAACGCCCTCGGGTGCCGGCCTCGCTTCCCAAGGGCCTGGCGTTCGACCAGGTGGAGACCCTCTTGGAGTCGGTGTCAGGCGACTCGCCGGTCGACCGTCGCGATCGCGCCGCGCTCGAGGTGTTGTACGGATCGGG
>JBBQLA010000526.1:0-2471 GCA_038327485.1 Acidimicrobiales bacterium | reverse complement strand
CTACTGGTGCTGGCGTCGACGGCGCACGCTGTGACGTGTTCGAGCGCATCGCGCCTCAGCAGGAGCACCCCCCATGACCCTCACCCAAGATCGGCCCACTTCCAGTGACGCTCCGTCGCCATCCGGAGGCGGTTCCGGGCGGACGCTGCTCGGCTTCGTCGCCACCCGCCGCGTCGCCGAGGTCATGTTGACGCTCGTGCTCGGCGTCGGTGCCGGACTGCTCTTCTACGGCAGCAACTTCGGCCTCGACATGGTCCACTCGCAGCTCGACGCCCAGGACATCTCGTTCCCGGCCAAGGGCACTCCAGCGCTCGACGCCAAGGAGTTTCCCGGACTCCAGCAGTACGCCGGCCAGAAGGTCGACAGCGGACCGAAGGCCAAGGCCTACGCCAACGAGTTCATCGCCGCTCACCTGAAGTCGATTGCCGGTGGCAAGACATATTCGGAGATGAGTGAAGCGGCGCAAGCGGCGCCCACCGACGCCAAACTGGCCGGACAGGTCGCAGCGTTGTTCAAGGGTGAGACGTTGCGTGGACTGCTGCTGTACGCCTGGGGCTGGTCGGTCGTGAGCACCATTGCGCTCTATGCGGCCATCGCTGCCGCCATCGGGTTCGTGATCATGCTTGTCGTGACGCTCGGCGACTTCATCGCCGACCCGAAGATCGCCTCACATCACATCGCCACCTGACCGAGATCAGTCCCGTTGGGCGGCGTGGCCTCGGTGCGAGGTGGTGCGCAATGGCCTGACCCGCCCACGACACTCGCTGTTCGGTCCGATTCCAAACGCCCGGGTAGGACAGGCCGCACGAACCAGGAGGGTGTCATGACCGGACAACCACACGGCCTCCCCAGCGCGCCGGTACAACGGTAGGGATCGCGGCCACAATTGAGAGTGGCCGATCGGCCAAGTTCCCGGTTCGGAGACGGTTCACGCATCAGCGTGGAGTGACCTCACTCGTCGCAACGCTGTGTCGAGGTCAGCTATGACGTTCTCGCTCGATCGACCCACCAGTTCGCACACCTCTCGCAGGGAACATCCCCCGAGGTGAACGAGGGCGAACACGGTGCGTTCATCGGTGGGGAGGGACACCACTACGTCGCGGGCCGCCGAACTCATTGACATTTCACACAGCCGGTCCGCCAGTTTCACCGCAGAGGTCGAACTGTCGCGCTCGTCGGGGGCGGCCGACCTGATCCGCCTCAATGCCTCGCGACGCGCCATCCGAACGAGGAACGCACGTTGTGCCGCCGTATCCGACAACAGATGTCGGGGCGACCACCAGAGCTGGAAGAAGACGCGACTCGTCACGTCGTCGGCGTCTGCCCTTCCGCACAATCCGACGGCAGTGCTGTAGACGAGTGAGCCGAAGTCCTCGTAGGACCGGGCAAACGCGAGTTTGAGCCGACGCTCGCTTCGGGTCGACGACATCGTGCTCCTCATATCTGCGCACGGTGTTCCCTGTATTCGCCGCGCCCAAACTCGCCGCGCCCGGAGGTGGTCGTTCGTTGGGCTCGGCAACCCGCCGCGGTTGCCTCGCCGCGATCCTGCACACGCGATTGACAACTCGTACGATCCAGCGATGGAAGTTCCGACGGGTGCGAGAAGCGTGCCAGTCGGTCTCGATGCACGCTCGGTCCTCGACACGGTGCCCCGGGCTGTTGTGGTGACCGACAGCTCCGGAGTGATTCTCTTGTGGAGTGAGGGAGCGGAACGGCTCTATGGGTGGACCGAGTCCGAGGTACTGGGCCGGTCGGTGATCGACGTCCTGGCTCCGATGGGCGAGCGAGACGACAACGCCGCACTCTTTCAGAGGGTGGCGAGCGGCGAACAGTGGGAGGGCGATCGCGTCGTCGTGAACCGGCGGGGCGAGCGTGTCCGAGTGAGCACCGCAGCGCGGACCTTGCGCGACGAGTCGAGCGGGATGGTTGCGATCGTCGGAGTTTCGGTAGATGTGACTGACCTTCGTCTGGCCGATCAACGAGCGCGAGACGTCGCCGATCACTTTCGGCTTGCGTTGCTCGCAAGCGGGTTGGGCACGTGGCGGTGGGACATGGCGACCGGCGAAACGAGATGGGACGAACACCTCGAGGCGCTCCACGGCTTGGCGCCCGGTGAATTCGACGGCACATTCGACACCTATGTGTCGTTCCTTCATCCCGACGACCGCGATGCTGTGCTGGGCGCGGTCCGCGTGGCGGTGGAGACGAAGAGCAGCTACCGCGTCGAGCATCGAATCATCTGGACCGATGGCACGGTTCGTTGGATTGCGGGTGCCGGCGCGGTCACGCTCGATGACCGTGGGGAAGTCAGCGGCACCATGGGTTGTGTCGCCGATATCACCGACCGAGTGGACAAGGACGACGAGCTCCGTCGGCTGGCCTCGGAGTCGTTACTCGCCGCGGATCGTGAACGGGTGAGTCGAGAGCGTCTCGAGTTCCTCTCGGCGATCAACGACGCGCTGGATGGCTCC
>JBBQLA010000525.1:0-2492 GCA_038327485.1 Acidimicrobiales bacterium | reverse complement strand
CATGGGGCTGCGGGCCACCACGGTGAACTCCACCAACGTCGGCGACTGGGACGAAATCTTCGAGGACCTCGTCGGCGGCCGGGTCGACGTACTGCTGATCTCTCCCGAACGGCTCAACAACCCGGCGTTTCGTCGCGACGTGTTGCCTCGGCTGGCAGGAACGATCGGCATGCTGGTGATCGACGAGGCCCACTGCATCTCGGACTGGGGCCACGACTTCCGACCGGACTACCGACGGATCGCCACCGTCATCGACGGAATCGCCACCGGCGTGCCGGTACTGGCGACCACCGCGACGGCGAACGAGCGGGTCACGATCGATGTGGCTGCGCAGATCGGCGATGACACCTTGACCCTCCGCGGCACCCTCGACCGCGAGAGCCTGGCCCTGTCGGTGGTCTCGCTGGCCGACACGGCGCAGCGGCTGGCCTGGCTGGTCGTCGAGCTCAACGCGACGCACGGTTCAGGCATCGTCTACTGCTTGACCGTGTCCGAGGTCGACCGAGTCACCGCGTTCCTGCAGTCGGAGGGCATTGATGCCGCTGGCTATACCGGTGCCACTGCGCCCGCCGAACGGGAGCGAGTCGAAGCGCAGTTGCGTGAGAACCAACTGCGCTGCGTCGTGGCGACCTCTGCGCTCGGCATGGGCTACGACAAGGGCGACCTGGCATTCGTGATCCATCTGGGATCTCCGGGCTCGCCGATTGCGTACTACCAACAGGTCGGTCGAGCCGGACGTGCCATCGAGTCGGCGCGTGCCGTCCTGCTCCCCACCGCCGGCGACCGCGACATCTGGAACTACTTCGACTCCACCGCCTTTCCTCCCCAGCAACTGGTGGAGCAGGTCTTGGCGGTCATTGATGCTGACGGCCCGATCACCGTGCCGAACCTCGAACTGGCGGTGAACCTGTCGCGAGGGCGCCTGGAGGCGCTCCTCAAGGTGCTCGATGTCGACGGCGCCGTCGTACGCGAAGGCACCGGATGGCAACGCACCGCCTCGCCGTGGACCTACGACACCGAACGACTCGGCGGGGTGGCCGCAGCCCGCAGGGCCGAGCAGGCCTCGATGGTCGAATACGCCCGCATCGATACCTGTCGCATGCGGTTCCTGCGCGAGGCGCTCGATGACCCCGACGCTGCCGATTGCGGGCGATGCGACAACTGCACCGGCACCTCGTCGGCCCACGTCTTGCCGGTCGAGCGCGTTGCGTCAGCGCAAGCCGATCTCCGATCGACGAACTTCCTGATCGAACCCCGCAAACAGTGGCCACGAGGCATCGCCGAGCGGTCCGGCAACATCGGATCAGGCCGACGAGCCGAGGTGGGTCGTGCGCTGTCGTTCGGGACCGATCCGGGTTGGTCGGCGGTGGTCCGTGCGGCGGTCGACGCGACGGACGCGCCGGTTCTGGACGAGCTGGTGGACGGCGTGGTGGCAGTGCTCAAACGGTGGACGTGGGCAGATCGCCCGACGTGGGTGTGCCCGGTGCCATCGCGATCGCACCCGGTCCTCATCGACTCACTGGCTGAACGGATCGCGTCGATCGGAAAGCTGCAGCTCGTCCGGGCACTCGAGCGCTGCGATGACCGACCTCCGCAGCGCCGAATGGAGAATTCGGCAATGCAGGCATCGAACGTGCTCGGTGCCTTCACCGTGACGGCGCCCGCCGGTGGCCTGCCTCGCGGCCCGGTGCTCCTCGTCGACGACACGACCGGCTCGGGATGGACCCTGACGGTGGCCACCGACGCGCTGCTCGCGGCCGGTGCCGATCGAGTGCTGCCGCTGGTGCTGTGGCAACGACCTTGACTCTCCCGATCGACGAACTTCGCTGTCACACCCTCCATCTACGGTGATGCGGTGATCGAACATGTCGAGGTCACGGCCTACGGACGGCCGGCCACCGAGGCGCTGGCCCGCGCCATCACCGCGGCCAAGTCGATCCATGCGCTCACCCCCGTCACCGTCATCGTCCCGTCGAACTTCGCCGGACTGGTGGCGCGCCACCTCCTTGGAGGCGGGCTGGCTGGCCAGGCGGGCGTCGCCAATGTGGCGTTTCTCACCCCGTTCCGGCTGGCCGAGCTGCTCACCGCGGAGCTCATGTTCGACGGTCGAGCCCTGAGTAATCCGGTGCTCGGCGCAGCGGTCCGTCGTGCGCTGTCCGACGATCCGGGGCCGTACCGGGCGGTGGCCGACCACCCAGCGACCGAGGCGGCGTTGGCGAGGCGATTCGCGGAGCTCAGCAACCTGTCGACCGATGCCACCGCCGCCCTCGTCGTGCAGGGCGGCGCCTGGGCGGCCGAGGCGTTCGGGTTTCAGCGAGCGATCTCGTCAGGACTCGCGGCGTTTCACGACGAGGCGACCATGGCGCGGCGAGCAGCGGGCCGCCCAGACCTCGTGACGGTCCTCGAACCGTTCGGGCACGTGATGTGGTTCCTGCCAGAACCATCCACTGCGCCGATCTGCCAGTTCATCGGGGCCACGCTGCGCGCCGTGC
>JBBQLA010000524.1:0-2502 GCA_038327485.1 Acidimicrobiales bacterium | reverse complement strand
TCTGCATGCCGTCGCGGGCGTCGTTCCTGACGGAGCGCTACGTGCGCGATCACGGGGTGTACACGAATTGGGCCGAGGTGCCGGAGTCGATGCCGACCTACCTCCACTCGTTGCAGCACGCCGGTTACCACACCACGATGTTGGGCAAGGCCCACCTGACGCGCGACGACGATCTCGACGTGGCTCACGTCGACGATCTCGCCGGACACCTCCGAGTGCGCGGCTTCACCGAGGTGATCGAGACCGGCGACAAGTTCACCACCCAGGTCGCCAATCGCTACACCGACCATCTGGCTGAACGAGGTCTGCTCGACGCGTACCGTCGGCACATCGCCGACCGCAGCTACCAGGGTGACAACGAGAGTGGCGCCAACGCCACCAAGCGAGTGCCGATGTGCGATGCGACACCATCGCCAGTACCGCTCGCCGACTACATCGACACGTGGCACGGAGACGCGGCAGTGAAGTGGCTTGAGCAGTACGACCGGCCCGAGTCGTTCTTCTTGTTCGTCGGCTTTCCCGGCCCGCACGATCCGTGGGACGCGCCGTCCGAATCAGTGGCGGCGTACGCAAACGTCCTACCTACGCCACCGACATCGACCCGTCGGCCTGACCTCGAAGGACTGGGCGCCTACGGCACGTTGGTGAAGGGCATGCTGCAGCTCTCCGACACCGACACCATGGACGACGCCGCCATCGCCGGGATGCGCCGGGCCTATTTTGCCAACGTGAGCATCATCGACCACGCGGTCGGCCGTATCGTCGACGTGCTCGACCGACGTGGTCTGCTCGACGACACCTGGATCATCTACACCAGCGACCACGGCGAGATGGGCGGCAACCACGGACTCATGTCGAAGTGCCTGCTCTACGAACCAGCGGTACGGGTGCCGCTCATCGTGCGACCTCCTGGCGGCTGCGAGTCGAGCGTCGTCGGTGACCTAGTCGAGCAGATCGATGTGCCCGCTACCATCCGTGACATCGCCGCCGCGTCCGCGGTGCCCGACAGCGATGGCCGCACGCTGTTGGGCTACGTCCAGGGCGATGACCCCGAAGCGCGGGTGGTCTCGGTCAGCGAGGACTGGGGCTTCGCCTCGTTCGAGACGGCGCGGTACAGGTTGGTGGTCGACGAGGACCGCCGCTCGCCGTGCCAACTCTTCGACCTGGAGGTGGACCCGGTCGAAGACGTGAACCTCGTCGCCGATCCCGACCACGCCGACGCCCTCGCCGACCTGATGGCCACCGTGGTCGAACCGTTCCTGGCCACGCCCCCGGTCCGCCCCCACCCCAGCCCTTTCGCCTGACCTTCACCAGAACCACCCCACCGGTTCTGTGGCGCCACCACGTACCGCTTCGTACGCGGTGGCCCTACAGAACGGGTGGATGCGACGGCGTGCGTTGGCCGACCAGGAGGGCAAATCCTCGCCAGCGCCAGATGCAATCGACTTGATCCAGGCCGGCGTCTCGCATCCACCCCAATTGTGTGTCGACGGCGACGAGCTTGTCGTCAGGATCGTCGTCGGCGCGACCGATGGCGGTCCGGAAGGTGGCGTGCAGCTCAGGCGTAGCCGAGGCGACCACCAGATCGCCGTGTCGGACACTCACCCGGGGGTCGTCAGCGAAGCGGTCGCGCGCCAACTTCAACATGGGTTCGGACCGATCCACGGCGATCATCTCGGTGATCTCGGGACGATGTTCGAGAACCAACGCAGCGAGGCGCCCGTCGCCGCACCCGAGGTCGAGCGCTCGTCGAGGCGAGGGCGGCAATGCTTCGACCAGCACCGCCTCGCCGGCCAGACGCTGCCCGAGCAGTCCAACCCTCCGGGTGTATTCGGCCACGCGGGCCGGGTCGTTCCAGTCACCGAGCTCCTGTTCCACCATGGCGACGACCCTACGAGAATCGAGACGCGCGAACGGCCGCTCTGCTGGTACACCCAGTACGTGCGCCAGCAGTTCGTGACGTCAGTGCACCTCAGCGGCGCGCATGCGTTCTCGAAGCAGTCGAAGGCGCAGATTGAGTTGGTGGCCGGTCACGGAATCGTCGGCGACACCCACGCCGGCGCCACCGTGCAACACCGCTCCCGGGTGGCGGTCGACCCCAACCAACCCAATCTCCGCCAAGTGCACCTGATCGCCGCCGAGCTGCACGATGAACTCCGCCGAGCGGGGTTCGACGTGACGGCGGGTGATCTCGGCGAGAACATCACGACGCGGGGCATCAACCTGCTGGCGCTCCCCACCGGCACGCTCCTGCGAATGGGTTCGGCCACCATCGAGATCACCGGACTTCGCAATCCGTGCCTTCAGATCGATGGGTTCCGTGCGGGACTGATGAGCGCAGTGTTGGAGCGCGACGCCTCTGGTCAGCTCATTCGCAAGGCCGGGGTCCTGGCCATCGTGATCAGCGGGGGAACGATCGCTGCCGGTGAGGCCGTCGAGATCGAGCTGCCGCCACCGCCACACGCTTCGTTGCAACCGGTCTGAAAACGATGCGAGCCGCCG
>JBBQLA010000523.1:0-2526 GCA_038327485.1 Acidimicrobiales bacterium | reverse complement strand
AGCGGTTCGGGCTGGGCTGCGCGCTGGAGGTCAGGTGGTCACTGTCTTGTCGCTCGACAAGTTTCCTCGCATGGTCGACTACGTGATTCCGTCCGGTGTCCGGATCGCCGATGCCGATCGGGTGCGACTCGGTGCGCACCTGGGGGAGGGTACGACCGTGATGCACGAGGGCTATGTGAACTTCAACGCGGGCACGCTCGGAAATGCCATGGTCGAAGGACGAATCTCGGCCGGCGTGATCGTCGGCGAGAACTCCGACATCGGCGGGGGAGCGTCCATCATGGGAACGCTCTCGGGCGGGGGTAAGGAGGTCGTGTCGGTCGGCAGCAACTGCCTGATCGGTGCGAACGGAGGGATCGGCATCTCCCTCGGTGATCGATGCACCGTCGAAGCCGGGCTGTACGTGACAGCGGGAACCCGTGTGACGTTGCCGAACGGCACCGAGACCAAAGCGATCGAATTGTCGGGCCGGGACGGGTTGCTGTTCCGCCGGAACTCCCGCACCGGCGCAGTCGAAGTCCTGGTGTCGGACGTCGACTGGGGTGGACTGAACACTGCGCTGCACTCCAACGACTGAGCCGACCGCTCGTCGAGCCGGCCGACTCAGTCACTGGCTTGCTAGATCACTGAGCTACTCAGAGCTTGCGGAGGACCGTCACGACCTTGCCGTAGATGGTGATCTCGTCAGCCGGGAAGGTCATCGGTTCGAAGCGAGGGTTGTGGGCGGTCAAGGTGACCGTGTTGCCGCGCATCGAGAACGTCTTGACCGTTGCCTCTTCTCCGGGGATGCCCGCCACGATGATCTCGCCGTTGGTGGCGGTCGCCTGGGAACGGACCACCACGAAGTCGCCGTCGAAAATGCCGGCGTCGATCATGGACTCGCCACGGACCCGCAACATGAAGAGATCGCCGTCGCCGGTCAGGTTCGCGGGGAGGGGCATGAGCTCCTCGATGTTCTCGGCGGCCAGGACCCCAGTCCCTGCGGCGACATCGCCGAGGAGCGGGACATGACGAACCGCGCCTCGATCAGCGGTCGATCCGCCGACCGGATCCCACCGGACCTCGATCGCTCGGGGCTTGGACGGGTCCTTGCGGAGATACCCGAGTCGTTGCAGCGTCTCGAGGTGAGCGTGAACAGTGGAGGGGGAGTTGAGGCCCACGGCGGTGCCGATCTCGCGGACCGATGGGGGATAGCCCCGCTCGTCGACCGTGCGGGCGACGAAGCTGAGCACCTCGGCCTGGCGGTCGGTGAGGGGGATCTCGTGTGCGGGTGGAGTGGGTAGATCGCGCATGGCTTGGGCCTTCCGGTTGGCGTCGTGTGAGTCGATTCGCACGAACACGTGTTCTGAACGTAGCAGCTGCGGATGGCGAAGTGGGGAACGCTTGTTCGCTCCTGGCAATTCGAGGTCTCTCGAACATTTGTTCTTGACGGCGAACGTTCGTTCGGGAACACTCGTTCGGTACACGAACGCTCGTTCGACTTGATGTCGGGTCCAGCCCAACCTCAGTGTCACACCCTCGTCGGAGAATCAGAACATGGCAGCAGTCCTCACCCCCCGTCCCGTTTCGGCTCCGCAGACCCGTGGCCCTCAACACCGTGCGCCGCTGACCCTCATCGAGGGTGGTCGTTCGGCATCTGGGCTCCGCCAGCGGCGGATGTATCGGCAGCGGCGGGTCGTCGCCGGCATCACGCTCCTGGTCGTGTGCTGGTTGGTGTTGTCGCTGCTCTGGTCGGGAGCTTCAGCTCTGGTCGGCGGGAGCTCGCCGGCCCCGTCACCGCAGACCGGTGGCGGGGCTGCTGCGAGTCGCTATGTAGTGAGGGGCGGCGACACGTTGTGGTCGGTGTCCAAGGCGCTGCACGTCGACGGCGACATTCGTGACGTGATGGCTGAGTTGGCCGAGCAGAACGGTGATGGTCTGCTTCGCCCGGGTCAGGTCCTGGTCATCCCCGCCGATCTGCGTTCCTGAGATAGCGCAGGAACAGAGTGCCCTCATGTTCCAGCACGCTCGTCAGCGCCAGATCTCGGTGCTGCTCGGGCCGACCGACCAGGATGCGCGACGCGGGTCCCGAGAGCACGCGCTGCCCGATGGTCACGCACCATTCGTCGATCAGGTCGGCCTCGACGAACTGGGCCAGCAGCGACGGTCCGCCCTCGCAGGAGATGACTCGAGCGCCCCGGTCAGCAGCGACGGAAATGGCGTCCGCCGGGGTCGGGTCGCCGTCCACGAGCACGAGCTCGGCGCTCGCAGAGAGGCGCGCAATGCGGTTGGGCGGGGCCGATCGCGGTGCCACGATCACGGGTCCACGGCCGGTGTCGCGGCCTGCCGCGAGCGCCGGAAGGTCGTCGGCCAGGTCGAGCGACCTGCTCACGATCACGAGCAACTTGGGGTCAGCGGGCATCCGGTACTGCTCGGTTCTCGCAGTCCCGGCCCCCACCACGATGGCGTCGACCACTCGGCGGATCGCGCCGAAGAGCGCCTTGTCTCCCGGACCGCCGATCGAGCCGGATCGTCCGTCGGCCGATG
>JBBQLA010000522.1:0-2528 GCA_038327485.1 Acidimicrobiales bacterium | reverse complement strand
CCGCTGTACGTGAAGGCGCTGTCGCTGGTGTCGGGCCCGGCAGCGGGACCGATCGATCCCGACTACGACTACACCTCGTTTCCCGAGGTGGTCCGATCGGCCGAGGACGCCTACCGCCAGGCCGGGATCACCGATCCACGTGCGTCGTTGGCGATGGCCGAGGTGCACGACTGCTTCACCCCGACCGAACTGGTGCTGATGGAGGATCTGGGCTTCTCCGAACGAGGTCTCGGGTGGAAGGACGTGCTGGCCGGCACCTTCGATCGCGACGGCCAGCTGCCGGTCAACCCCGACGGCGGCCTGAAATCGTTCGGTCACCCCATCGGCGCGTCGGGACTGCGGATGTTGTTCGAGTGCTGGCTGCAGCTACGGAGCGAAGCGCCGCCCGAACGCCAGATCGCCACCGTCGCCACCGGCCGCACCCTCGGCCTGACTCACAACCTCGGCGGCGCTCCCGGCGAGTGCGTCAGCTTCATCTCCGTGGTCGGCTCCGAACTCTCTGCCTGACCTGGACCCGCCCTGACCGTTTCGTAGTGCCGTCGCGTACGTCGGTGTACGTGGTGGCCCTACAAAACGGGGCTGGCGAACGATTCGTCAGACGGTGGCGGAGACGTGCATGAGCTCGGCGAGGTTGCCGCCCATGATCTTGCGGATGTCCTCGTCGGACAGCCCCTCGAGCTCGTCGACGTAGCTGATCGGGTCGCCCAAGCCTTCGGGGTGGGGGTAGTCGCTGCCGAACAGGATGTGATCGGCGCCGACCAGGTCGACGAGCTGGGTCATGTCGTCCTCCCAGAACGGGTTCACGTAGATGTTGCGCTTGAACACCGCAACCGGGTCCTCGACGAACTCGTGGGGCATCTTGGCGTAGGTGTCGCCGAACGCCTGCAGCAGATGACCGACCCAGTTGGCGCCGTTCTCGACGCAGGCGATCTTGAGGTCGGGGAAGCGGCTGAGCGCGCCGTGGCACACCATCGCCGTCATGGTGTCCTCGATGGGTCGCTTGCCCTGTTGGATCATGCGGAAGGCTGACGGCCGGAACGGCAGGAACTCCGACGCGCCTTCCCACCAGTTGGCCATCTCGGAGTAGCCGCTGTCCGACGCGTGCATGCCCACGAGCACGCCGGCTTCGGACAGGCGCGACCAGATCGGGTCGAACTCGGGAAGGCCGGGGGAGCGGGTGCCGCGGTAACCGGGCACCGGGGCGGGCCTCACCAACACGCAGCGGGCACCGCGCTCCACGACCCAGTCGATCTCCTCGAGGGCCTTGTCGATCACACCCATGTTGATGACCGGCGTGGCGAAGATGCGGTCCTCGTAGTCGAAGCTCCAGGTCTCGTACATCCACTGGTTGAGCGCGTGAACGATCACGTGGATGAGATCGGGATCGTCCTTCATCCGCTCCTCGATGAGACTGGCCAGCGTGGGGAACATGAGCGCCCGGTCCACGCCGAGCTCGTCCATCAACTCGATGCGCGGACCCGGCTCGCGAAAGCCCGGATGGCAACGGATCGGGTCACCGATGAGCTCGCGGTACGACTTTCCTTCAGGATTGCCGTTTCGGTAGTAGTCCTCCTGCGCGCCGGGGGCGGCGACGACGTCGAAGGTGGGGTTGGGGATGTACTCGCTGATCTGGCCGCGCACCACGATCTTGGTGCGACCGTTGACTTCGACGTACTGAATCGCCTTGGCGTACTCCTTGGGGAGGTACTTGGTCAGCGCCTCCTTGGTCTCGTACATGTGGTTGTCAGCATCGAAGATCGGAAAATCAAGCGTTCGGGATGGCATGCGAAATCCTGCGGGTCGGTGACGGGTACGGACAGATGATCAGGGGGTCGACTTGTCGGCGGCTTGGACCGGCGGTGCGTTGCGCCAGTCGATGAGCCCATCCTCGGGGAGGGCAACGGGGTACTTGTTCTCGTGGATCTCGGCCCAGTGCGAGTGGTTGAGTTCGTGCAGGGTGAAGCAGGCGTTGAGCGAGTTGTAGAAGCCCATGTTGTCCTGGGTCTGGTTGACCGATTCCTTGATGAGCAGCGCCGCCATGGTGGGCATCTGGGCGATCCGACGGGCGAACTCGACGGTCTTGTCGGCGAGCTCGTCGGGTGCGAACACCTTGCTGACCATGCCGAGCTGATGTGCTTCGGCGACCGACAGCGAGTCGCCGGTCAGCATCAGCTCCTTGGTCTTGCGGGCACCGAACTCCCACGGATGGGCGAAGTACTCGACGCCGCACATGCCGAGCCGGGTGCCGACCACATCGGCGAAGGTCACGTCATCGGCGGCGACGATCAGATCGCACGCCCACATCAACATGAGCCCTGCCGCGAACACCGTGCCGTGCACCTGGGCGATGGTGATCTTGCGGAGGTTGCGCCACCGGCGGGTGTTGTTGAAGTAGTAGTGCCACTCCTGGAGCATCCGCTGCTCGAGGCCCTCACGGGAGCCGCCGTTGATGGCCCGGGTGGGGTGCATGCCGGGCCCGGGGCCACGCTCGGCCAGGGCCTGGGCCGAGCCGATGTCGTGGCCGGAGG
>JBBQLA010000521.1:0-2542 GCA_038327485.1 Acidimicrobiales bacterium | reverse complement strand
TGGCGCACTCGGGCTGCCTTGGCCGCCTTCACCGATGCTTCGAGCGCCGCCATGAGATCGACGACCTTGTCGGCCGACGGAGCGGGCGTGATGTCGGTTCGGATCTCGTGTCCGGCCGCCTTCTTCTCGATGAGCTCCATGACCTGATCGCGGTAGGTGTCGTGGTAGCTGGCGGGATCGAACGATTCGCTCAGCGACTCGATGAGCGACTCGGCCATGGCCAGTTCCTTCTTGGTGACCGTGACCTTCTCCAGCGACTCGAACTCCTCGATGTCTGACGCCGCGGTGAGCTCATCGGCGTACACCATCATCGACAGGAGCAACGTTCCGTCCTTCGGTCGAAGTACGGCCACGTGCTGCTTCGAGCGCATCACGAATTTGGCGATGGCGACCTTGTTGGATTCCTCCATGGCCTGCACCAACAGCGCATAGGGCTTGGCGGCCTGCACTGGGGCCACGTGATACGCCCCGTCGAAGAAGATCGGGTCGATCTCATCGAGGTCCACGAAGCACTCCAACTCGAGCGAGTGATCGGCCTCGGGCATGAATGCCGCCAGCTCGTCCTCGGACAGCACGATGTAGTTGCCCTTGGTGACCTCGTAGCCCTTGACGATGTCGGCGTAGGAGACCTCTTCGCCGGTGACCTCGTTGACACGCTGTTGGCGCACCCGCGCGCCATTGCGGGCGTCGATCTGGTTGAAGCGAACGTTCTTCTCGCTCACCGCGGAGAAGAGTTTCACCGGGATGGCGACCATCCCGAAGCTGATGGTGCCACTCCAAATTGCCCGTGCCATGACTCCAGTATCGGCCGTGAGGGCGCCGCGATCCACCATGGCTGGCGCGAACCCTGGGTTCAGGGCGGCAGTTCAGCGGGCAGATCACGCCCGAACGGGGCGCCATCCACCCGGAGAACGGGCCGCGGCCGTTCAGCCGGCGAGCAGGGCGCGTCCCACGAGATCGGTGCCGAAGGCGGTGAGGATCGCCAGGTACAGCAGGCCGGTCGCCGCCATGACGGCCGAGTACTGCCGTTCCTTCAACGCCAGCCGGGTGACCCCGCACAGCCCGATCGTGGTGACGGCGCAGGCCACCCAGAACCAGCCCAACATGCCCTTGTACCCGTCGTCGATCGTTCCCGACAGCACCGAACCCATGCCGGTGGGGATCAGCAGAGCGATCACCTCGAAGGGCCAGACCGCCGCCAGGCACCACACCAGCTCGATCAGCGGCGCCCGCGGGAGCCCGGGTTGGGTGAGGTACCAGTGGCCCAACAACATTGCGTCGGTCACCACTCCGAGGAACAAGGTGCCGATCAGCACGCGGCTGACTTGGAGCCACGCCGGCGATCCGGCGTCGAGCCCCGCCGCGATCAGTCCGATGAACCCGAATCCGGGGGCGACCAGGTCGAGCCAGGCCGGGAACTCGGGCACTGTCTCGTCGAATTGCTGCTCGGACCGATCGATGCCGGTCATCTCGACGACCCGCGCCGACTTGGCCTGCTGCTGTTCGCGCTGGTGCAGCACGCCCGCGCTGCGGCGTTGCCACGACACCACCAGCCCGACCAGGCACGCCGCAACCACTGCGATCGAGGCGATCTCGCGCACCAGCACCTCGCCGTACCGGAATCCTGCCACCGCCGAGCCGGCGGCCATGAGCCCGAAGACGGCGCGCAACAGCCACCCGTAGCCGATGCCGACCTGGCGTCGACGTCCGGTGACCCACAGGAACACCAGCCCACCGACCGCCCACTGGAGCAGAACCGTCGCGGCGTCGAGTCGGAGCACCGAGCGAAGCTACTGCCGCAGTGTCAGGCGTCGACAACCACGAGTGAATGGTCGACGTCGGTGAACGCGCTCGGCCCATCGGTCGTCGCGGCGAAGCAGTCCTCGAGTCGGAACCCGAATCGTCCCGGCAGGTAGATGCCCGGCTCGATGGAGAAGCAGTGACCGGCCTCGAGTGCATCGTCGTTGCCCACCACGATGTAGGGATCCTCGTGTTCCTCCACGCCGATGCCATGACCGGTGCGGTGGATGAAGAACTCGCCGTAGTCGGCCTCGCTGATCACCGAACGGGCTGCAGCGTCGACCGACTCGCATGACACTCCGATCGCCACACGCTGCACTGCGGCGGTGTGTGCTCGCTCCAGCACGCTGTACACCTCGGCTGCCTCGTTGGGGATCTCGCCGGTCCACACGCAGCGGGTGATGTCGGAGCAGTACCCCACCCCGAACGAATCGAGCATGGTTCCGCCGAAGTCACACAGCACCACTTCGCCGGGCGCGATCACGTGGCCGGCGGCTTCGTGGTGCGGACTCGCCGCGTTGGCGCCGGCCGCGACGATGGCGAAGTTCACCCGATGATGACCCTCGGCGAGAATCTGACGGCCGAGTTCGGCCGACACCTCTGCCTCGGTGCGGCCGACCAGGGCGATCTCACCGGCCTGCAGCCGCGCCGCGATCCGATCGACCGCAGCGCCCGCTGCGTGCAGCGCGGCGATCTCGTGGGCGTCCTTGATGGCTCGCAACGGCCCGACCACATCAATCGA
>JBBQLA010000520.1:0-2542 GCA_038327485.1 Acidimicrobiales bacterium | reverse complement strand
CCGAGCCGCGCCGCCGTGATCGAGAGCACACCCGAACCGCACCCCACGTCGAGCACAGATCGCTGTTCGAGCTCGGTGTGCAGCAACATCTCGACGACGAGGCGGGTGGTCTGATGTGCTCCGTGGCCCCAGGCCCGACCTGGATCAATGACGACCTCTGGGCCGTCGCCCATCGCTGCGACCCACGGCGGTCGCACCACCAGCCCGTCGAACACCACCGCCCGAGCCCACGGCTTCCAGGACTCGACCCATTCGTCGGGATCGAGCGTCACCTCGTGCGTCACCCAGCGACCTGCAAGGTCCACCAGCAGGTCGGCGGGGTCGACCACGGCGACCACCAGCTCGATCCTCGATCCGGCAGCTCGTTCCTCGATGCCCTCCGCACCGGCGAACCAGGCGAGGCCGCTCACCAGCTCGACGTCGGATGACTCAACGGTGATCACGAGATGGCGCACGAAAGGACGGTAGATCACGCCCGGGCTAGCCTCCGATCCATGACCGCGACCGGAACCGACCGCCCCATCGAGATCGCTCCGTCGGTGCTTCCCGCCGACTTCTCGCGTCTCGGCGAGGCGGTGATCTCGCTCGAGAAGGCCGGCGTCGACCGAATCCAGTGGGACGTGATGGACGGTCGGTTCGTGCCCAACCTGACCTTCGGCCCGGACGTGATCGCGTCGACGCGTGACCTGGTGTCGGTCCCGTTCGAGGCCCATCTCATGGTGGAGCAGCCCGATGAGTTGGCCCACCGCTACGTCGAGGCCGGCTGCGGGATCATCATCGTCCACGCCGAGGCCTGCCTTCACCTCCACCGCACGTTGGGGCATCTGCGCGAGCTCGGCGCGTCCCCTGCCGTCGCTTTGAATCCGGCCACACCGGTCGAGATGATCGAGCACGTGCTTGACCTCGTCGACATGGTGTTGGTCATGACGGTGAACCCAGGGTTCGGTGGCCAGGCCTACATCGCCGCGATGGAACCGAAGATCCGTCAGCTCCGTGGTTTGATCGTCGAGCGAGGACTGGATGTCGACATCGAGGTCGACGGAGGCATCAGCCCCACGACCGCCGCAGGTGCAGCCTCCGCTGGCGCCAACGTATTGGTGGCGGGCAGCGCGCTGTTCCGCGACCCTGAAGGTCTGGCGCACGCCACCGACGAGATCCGAGCCGTCGGATCAGCCGCAGCAGTGGCCTGAACTCGATCCGATGACTCCTCGACGGGGCCTCGCCGGGGTCATGATCGCGTTCGCCCTCTCGGCCGGAATGCTGTCAGGTTGCTCGTCGCAGACCGACGACTTCTGCGACGCGCTGTCGAGTCAGTTCGACATGTCCGGGCTGCAGCGAGCCATCGACGCCGGCGACGACGCTGCGATCACCCGCCAACTGCAACAGCTCCAGAATCTCCGTGACCTCGCGCCGCCGGAGATCCATTCCGACGCCGTGATCGTGATCGACGCCACGGTTGACACGGTGCGAGCCATCACCGAGGTGAAGGGCCCCAACGGCGAAACGATGCCGGTGGACACCACGAAACTGGATGATGCCCTCGCAAATGTTTCAGTCAGCGCTCAAAAGTTATCGAATTATGCCGACAGGATCTGTCACGTGAAGCTTCGAAGGTGATCAGGGAGCGGTGAAAAGCCCGGAGGGGTCCTCCGGGTTCGTAACCAAACCGTAATGTTTGCTAAGTTGCTGAGCGACGTTCAAACCCGCTGAACGCCAATCCTCTCGGAGGCACCGTGAGTCTTCCCCGAATCCGCCTGTCGCTAGTCATCGTCGTTGGTCTGGCAATGGCTGCGATGCTGACGAGCTGCGACGCACGTGAGAGCCGAGCGAGCGCCATCGTGTTCATCAACCACGAACGCGGCGAACGCGGCCTCCCTGCCATCGCATGGGCGGACGATCTCGGTCAGAAGGCGCAGGGGTGGGCCGACCACCTCGCGGCAGTCAACCAGTTGGGCCATTCGGTGCTCACCGACGGTGTGGCCCCCGGGTGGACCGTCATCGGTGAGAACGTCGGGGTCGGTGGCGACATCGCCGCAGTGCACCAAGGCTTCATGAACTCGCCGAAGCACCGCGAGGCGATCTTGAACGGTCAGTACCGCAGCGTGGGCATCGGCGTGACCCAGCGGGGCAACGAGCTGTTCGTGGTCGAGGTCTTCTCCGGCTGAGGCCGAATGCCCCGACCTGATGTGGTCAGATCTCGCCTCGGCGAGCGATGACCTTGTCGACCATTCCATAGGCCAGCGCCTCTTCGGCGGTGAACCAGCGGTCGCGGTCAGAATCCTTGTGGATCTGCTCGACCGTCTGGCCGGTGTTCTCAGCGATGCGCTCCGCCAACATCTTCTTGATGTATTGCATCTGCTCGGCCTGGATCTTGATGTCCGCGGCCTGGCCCTGGAAGCCACCCGAGGGCTGATGCATCATGATCCGAGCGCTCGGCAGTGCGAACCGCTTGCCCTGCGCACCGGCGCACAGCAGGAACTGGCCCATCGATGCTGCGAGGCCCATGCAGATCGTGCCCACATTGGGCTTCACGAAGTTCATC
>JBBQLA010000519.1:0-2543 GCA_038327485.1 Acidimicrobiales bacterium | reverse complement strand
AGACCTCCGCACCTTCGACCCTGATCTCTCCGGCAAGAAGGCGCGGCTGGCCCTCGAGCACCGGCCCAAGATGATCGTGGCCGGAGCGACGGCCTACCCCCGCATCATCGACCCGGAGCCGATCCGCAAGATCGCCGACGAAGTTGGCGCGTTGTTCCTCTTCGATGCTGCACACATCGCCGGTCTGATCGCCGGGGGCGTGCACCCCAACCCCGTGCCGTTTGCGGACGTGGTGACGTTCACCACCCACAAGACGTTGCGAGGCCCACGTGGCGGCTGCATCCTGTCGACCGCCGAGCACGCAGCGGCCATCGACAAGGCCATCTTCCCGGGATTGCAGGGCGGCCCGCTCGAGCATGTGATCGCCGGCAAGGCGGTGGCGTTCCGCGAGGCTGCGCACCCGTCGTTCAGCGTCTACGCCCGCCAGATCGTCGACAACGCCGCGGCGCTGGCCGCTGGGTTGGCCGACGAGGGCTTCCGTCTGGTCTCGGGGGGCACCGACAACCACCTGATGCTGGTCGACCTGCGCAGCTTCGACGCCGAGCTGACCGGCAAGGAGGCACAGATCGTGCTCGACCAGGCCGGCATCACCCTCAACAAGAACACCATCCCCGACGATCCGCGCTCGCCCTTCGTGACCTCGGGGCTCCGGATCGGTACGCCGTCGGTCACCACCCAGGGGATGACCGAACAGGAGATGGCCACCATCGCCGAGCTGATCGCCCGGGTGTTGCGCCACCGCTCCGACGACGCCGAGGTGGCGGCGGTACGCGACGAGGTGCGGGCGTTGTGTGAGAAATTCCCCGTGTATGCCGAGTAGCCGGATGCCCACGCTGCGATGACCAACTGGAAGTCGTACCTGCTGGTGTTGGTCGTGGCCGCAGTGGCCACTGGGTTCGTCATGCCGGCGGTCATCTGGTTGTCGCGACGCTGGGGTGCGGTGGTCCAGCCCGACGAACGCCGAGTCCACACTCGGCCCACCCCCACCCTCGGTGGGCTGGCCATGCTGATCGGTCTGGGAGCCGGTCTCGGAGTTGCGGCGACCCTCACCGGCTTCGCGCCGATCTTCGACACGCCCACCAACGTGCTGGGCGTGGCCGGGGCCGCGCTGATCATGTTCATCACCGGGTTCGTCGACGATCTGCGCGACGTGTCGGCCCCGGCGAAGATCGCCGGAATGGTGCTCTCGGCGTCGCTGCTCAGCCTCGCGGGGGTGACCATCGTGAACGTGCCGGTGCCCTTCGTGGGCTTCACGGTGCTGGCGCCGGACATGGCGGTGCTCGCCAGTGTTCTGTGGGTCGTGGTGATGGCCAACGCGGTGAACCTGGTGGACGGCCTCGATGGCCTCGCCGCCGGCCTGGTGGCGATAGCGGCCGGGAGCTTCCTGCTCTACAGCATCAAGTTGGAACACGTCGGCGCACTCGAACGCGGCAACCTCGGACCACTCATCGCCGCCATCGCGGTGGGGGTGTGCGTCGGCTTCCTGCCGTGGAACTTCCACCCGGCCAAAGTGTTCATGGGTGACTCGGGCGCCCTCCTGCTCGGGTTGCTGATGGCCAGCTCGACCATCGCTGTCGGCGGGCAGAGCGACGACAGCTACACCGGTCAGTCCTGGTTCTTCTTCGGACCGCTCGTCTTGCCACTGCTGTTGCTGGCCGTGCCGCTGCTCGACTTGGTGTTCTCGGTGTTGCGTCGAGCCAAGAACCGCCAGGGAGTATCGACCGCCGACAAGGGCCACATCCACCATCGCCTGCTCGAGCTGGGTCACGGGCAGCGACGTTCGGTGGTGATCCTCTGGGGGTTCACCGCCCTGTTCTCAGCTTTCGCGTTGCTGCCTCCGCTGCTCGACACGGGCGCCGGTACCTTGCCCATCGCTCTGGGTGCGGTGGTGCTGGCCGCCTTCGCTGTGCTGTTCCCTCGTCTCGGCCGAGGGGTTCCCGATGTCGAGCTCGGTGCGTCAGGCGGTGTCGATGCCGGAACGCAGGACTCGACCGGGCAAGCTCCCGGTAGCGACACCGTCGACCACCGTGGCGACGCCGTCGATGAACACACGGCGCACGCCGACCGAGTCGGCGATCAGTCGAGCGGTGCCGCCGGGGAGATCGTGGCGGAGCTCGATCGGGCCTGAATCGATCGTCATCGGATCGAACAGCACGAGATCGGCGCGGTTGCCCTCGACCACCACGCCCCGATCGGTGAGGCCGAACAGTTGCGCCGGCCGCTCGGTCAGGTGTTGCACTGCACGTTCGAGCGTCGTGAGCTGGCGGCCGCGCAGGCAGTCGCCGATCCATTGCGTGGTGTAGGGCGGGCCACACATGCGGTCGAGGTGCGCGCCGGCGTCAGAGCCGCCGATCATCACCGATGGGTGGTTCCACGCTTCGGCTCGGAGTCGCCACGACTCGTCGTCGTTGTCGGTCGGGCTGGGCCACAGCACGGTGCGCAGTTCGTCGGCGACGACGATGTCGAGCAAGGCGTCGAACGGCTCGACGCCGCGCTCTGCCGCAATGTCGGCCACGACTCGGCCTCGCAGCGACGGGTCCGAG
>JBBQLA010000518.1:0-2546 GCA_038327485.1 Acidimicrobiales bacterium | reverse complement strand
ATTCCGTGGAGCGACACCTTCAAGCCGTCAGATGGCAGTGACGGCTTCATGGTCGTGATCGACAGCCGCACCGGCCAGGAGTGGGACTTCTGGAACGTCTCGTTCCCGGGCTACTCGACTGCGACCAACAACTCCATCGGCTGCCTCAGCCTGGACAACGTCTTTGCGGGGTTCAGCGTGAACAACGACGTCTGCGCTGCCGCCGCGTACATCATTTCGAGCCCCAACGGGCAGGTGGCCGACTTCCGGACCTACGCCGGCAACGCACCGTGGGCCTCCGGCTCGGGCCTGCAGAACACCGCCGGCCTGGTCACCCCCGATGAGGTGGCCGCCGGCACCGTCAAGCACGCCTGGAAGTTCATGGCCGGCAACACCATGTTCGGACCACAGTGTTCCGACGCCGACGCCGGCGACACCTCGAAGCTGGGCGTGACGTGCGGGAGCGCCGTCGCCCCGGCCGGCCAGTTCGAGCGGGCCAACGACATCACCGGGTGCTTCGCTGGGGCGTGCATCGATGGAGCCAACCCCACCGAGCGGCGCACGCGCAGTGTCCCCGAAGGCACCCGCTTCTCGCTCGACGTCAGCGACGCCCAGATCTCCGACTGGCTCGACAGTCGTGGTTACACCGGTCGCAAGCGTGAGACGGCTCGGGTGATGGCGGTGAGCCTGCGTGACTACGGCTGGCTGCTCACTGACACCAGCGGCGGCCCGGCCTTCTTCCAGGTGTCCGGCGCCAAGAACCCGGCCACGGGAACGGCGTGGCGGAACCTGGGCGTCGATGGCACCGGCACCGACTTGTTGGTGGGCCTGGTGACCGAGAGCAGGGTTGTGGCCTATCAGCCACCTTCGAACACGTGCGCCGACAGCGGTGTGCGCAAGTTCTTCTGCTGGTCCTGGGGCAGCCAGTAGGGCGGCAGCACGATGAGAGTCGGTACCCTCCGGCTGCATGGGGAAACTGGGACACGCGGCAGGGGTGTGGCTGGTCGCGGCCGCGGTGGTGTTGCTGGCGGGATGCACGCCGGCACCGTTGCCGATCGACCCTGCGACTCGAGGAACGGCGATCGCCGACCCGGCGCTCGTCGCGATGGACATCCTGCCGCCCGGCAATGGCAGCCCGTTCGGTGGGTTCACCTCCTCGTTCGCCGATGATCAGCGAGAGAAGTACGACCGCCTCGACGACCCGGTGGCCGACGTCACGCTGACCGATGCGGATCTGCCGAACTTCTTCGACGACGCCCATCTCGGTGGAGGGACCATCATCCGGGTCGATCGGCCCCGCGCCGGGGTACGGATCGAGTGGGACTCCCACGGCGTCCCTCACGTGTATGGGGAGACCGCGGCCGATGTTGCTTTCGGCGCGGGGTGGTCGGTAGCGGAGGCCCGGATCCTGGTGGCCGAGCTCGGTCGGATCCTCGGTCGGGCCGGCGCCATCGAGATGGGCGGCAACGGGGGTGACCTGATCGCGGCGATCGGCAGACTCGGCACCGTCACCCACATCAACTACACCGACCCCGAACTCGAGCAGAACTTGTCGGAGACCGTGGCCGCCGCCGGGGCCGACGGCCCCAAGATCGTGACCGCCCTGGATTCGTTCGCGGCGGGGATCAACGGATGGCTCGACGTGAACCCGTTTCCTCAGCAGCTGGCGTCGATCGGATTGCCGTGGCGGCGTTGGTCTCGCGACGACGTGTTGGCGGTCGGCATCGTGGTCGACGACATCTTCGGCGCCGGAGGTGGCGACGAGGTCGGCAACGCCGCCGCCTGGCAGCAACTGGCCCAGCAGTTCGGAGCCGCCACCGCCACCACGATCTATGACCAGCTCCGGCTGCCCGACGACCCGTCGGCCACCCCGAACATCAACGGTCGTTTCGACTACCCGCAGTTCGCGACGACTTCGGGTGGCTCGCCGTCGGTCTCCAACGTGGTCGACGCGGCGGCGGTGGCCATGCCCGATCCGGTGGCAAGTGGCGCACCCACAGTCGTGACGCCGACCGAAACGCCAACCGCCTCGAACTATCTGGCGGTATCGGCGGCTCGGTCGAAATCGGGCCACCCGATCCTGGTCGGCGGTCCGCAGTCGTCGTACTTCTCGCCCGAGCTGCTCTTCGAGATGGACCTGCACGGAGGTGGCTACAACGCCCGTGGCATCACCTTCCCTGGGCTCGGACCCTGGGTGGTCATCGGCCGCTCGAAGTCGTACGCGTGGACGGCGACTGCTGGCGGGTCGGACGTGTCCGACGAGCGCGTCGAGCGGTTGTGCGAGTCGAACGGCTCGGCGCCGACGCTCGAGTCGACTCACTACGAGTTCGACGGCCAGTGCGTGGCGATGACGCGGCCTGACCGCGACCTGATGACGGCGTGGCGAACAGTGCACGGCCCGGTGGTCGGTCGAACGACAGTCGCCGGGGCTCCGGTGGCGATCACCCGTGAGCGCATGTCGCGATTCCAGACAGCGCAGGCAGCCCGGGCGTTCTGGTCGTTGAACCAAGGCACGGTCGTCGAGGCCTCCGACTTCGCTCCGACGATGAGCTCGATTCCCATGAGCT
>JBBQLA010000517.1:0-2552 GCA_038327485.1 Acidimicrobiales bacterium | reverse complement strand
GGCATCACCCGGATCCTGCTCCCCATCAGCTTCGTGGTGGCTTTGGTCTTCGCCGGTGCCGGAATGGTCCAGAACTTCTCGGGCGGTACGACGGTCAAGACGCTCGAAGGTGTCTCCCAGACGATCCCTGGTGGCCCCGTGGCCAGCCAGGAGGTCATCAAGGAGCTCGGCACCAACGGTGGCGGTTTCTACAACGCCAACTCGACGCATCCCTTCGAGAACCCCAACGGCTTCACCAACTTCCTGCAGATCGTGTTGATCCTGGTGATCCCGTTCGCGCTCGCCTTCGCCTTCGGTCGCATGGCCAAGGACCGCAAGCAGGGCTACGTGGTGGCGGCCACCATGTTCGTCCTGTGGATCGGCATCGCCGGCGTCGCCGTCTGGCAGGAGACCGGCGGCAACTCGGCGCTCAACCAGACCGGTGTCACGCAAGTGGCGACCGCCAACAACCCGGGCGGCAGTTTCGAGGGCAAGGAGACCAGGTTCGGCTCGGCGTCGTGCGGGCTCTTCGCCGGTTCGACCACATCGACCTCGACCGGCGCAGTGAACTGCCAGCACGATTCGATGACCCCGCTCGGCGGAGGGGCGGCGCTGTTCAACATGATGCTGGGCGAGATCAGCCCGGGGGGTGTCGGCTCCGGGCTCTACGGCATGTTGATCTTCGTGCTCACTGCGGTCTTCCTGGCCGGGCTCATGGTCGGACGCACACCCGAGTACCTGGGGAAACGGATCCAGGCGGCGGAGGTGAAGCTCGTCGTGATGTACATCCTGTTCGTGCCGATGGTGGTGCTGATCTTCGGCGGCGTGTCGCTGGTGATCCATTCGGGACTGGAGGGCCAGGCGAACCCTGGCGCCCACGGTCTGTCGGAGATCCTCTACGCCTTCACCTCGGCGGGGAACAACAACGGCTCGGCCTTCGGTGGCCTCACCGTCACCAACGACTGGTACACGACCACCCTCAGCATCTGCATGTTGATCGGCCGCTTCTTCCTGATGATCCCGGCGCTGGCCATCGCCGGGTGCCTCGTCCGCAAGCGGAAGGTGCCCGTCACCAGCGGCACCTTCCCCACCGGAACGCCGCTGTTCGCTGGTCTGCTCACCGTGACGGTGCTCATCGTCGTCGGCCTGACCTACTTCCCATCCCTCGCACTCGGCCCCATCGTCGAGCGACTGTCGCTGTAAAGGAACTCGATGACCGCAGTGATCGAATCCCCATCCGACTCCACCCCCGAACCGGAGTCGGCAGTGCCGGAGCTCGCCGGCAAGGCCTCGGCCAAGATGTTCAGCGCCGAGATCGCCCGAACGGCGCTCGTCGACAGCATCAGCAAGCTGAACCCTCGCACCCAGGCCAAGAACCCGGTGATGTTCGTGGTGCTCGTCGGCAGCGTGCTCACCACCGTGCTGTTCTTCACGGACTTCGGTGACAGCACCGCCCAGCAGAACGTGTTCGCCGGCGTCGTGTCGCTGTTCCTGTGGTTCACGGTGCTGTTCGCCAACTTCGCTGAAGCCATCGCCGAGGGACGAGGCAAGGCCCAGGCGGAGACGTTGCGCACGACCCGAAGCGAGACCTCCGCTCGACGCCTCGCGGCCGACGGCACCATCGAGGAAGTCTCCTCGTCGCTGCTGGATCTCAACGACGTGGTCGTCGTCACCGCGGGTGAGATCATCCCGTCCGACGGCGAGGTCGTCCAGGGCATCGCCACCGTCGACGAGTCGGCCATCACCGGCGAGTCGGCGCCGGTCATCCGCGAGTCGGGCGGGGATCGCTCAGCGGTCACCGGGGGCACCCGCGTCCTGAGCGACGAGATCCACGTGCGAATCACCGCTCGTGCCGGAGAGACCTTCGTCGATCGCATGATCGCGCTGGTCGAAGGCTCGGCCCGGCAGAAGACTCCCAACGAGATCGCCCTCAACATCCTGCTGGCCGGCTTGACGATCATCTTCCTGCTGGCCACGGTGACGCTCCAGTTCTTCGCGGTCTACAGCGGTGCCCGCCAGAGCATCGTGGTGCTCGTCGCCCTGCTGGTCTGCCTGATTCCGACGACCATCGGCGGCCTGCTCAGCTCGATCGGCATCGCCGGCATGGATCGCCTCGTCCGCCGCAACGTGCTGGCCATGTCCGGCCGCGCCGTCGAAGCGGCCGGCGACGTGGCGACGCTGCTGATGGACAAGACCGGCACCATCACGTTCGGCAACCGACAGGCCGTCGAGTTCCAGCCGGTGCCGGGGGTGACCGCCGACGAGTTGGCCGCCGCCGCGTTGGCGTCGAGCCTGGCCGATGAGACTCCGGAGGGTCGTTCGATCGTCGTGCTGGCCGAGACCAACCACCAGCTGCAGGCGCCCGACCTGCCCGACGCCGAGCTCGTGCCCTTCACCGCACAGACCCGTATGTCCGGCATCGACATGCCCGTCGCCGGCGGCGCCACCTCGATCCGCAAGGGGGCGTCGGATTCGGTGAAGGCCTGGGTGGCCGAGCGGGCCGGCGTGGTTCCGCCCGAGATCGATTCGATCGTTCGAGGCATCTCCGAGCTGGGCGGCACGCCGCTCGTCGT
>JBBQLA010000516.1:0-2568 GCA_038327485.1 Acidimicrobiales bacterium | reverse complement strand
ACCACTGGGATGCAGCACGACGATGTCGATCGAGCTGCTGCCACGAACTGCGTCGATGGCCGCCGAGCCGGTGTCGCCCGAGGTGGCGCCGACGATCATCACCCGCTCGCCGCGGTGCTCGAGTTCGTGCTCGAAGAGCCGGCCGACCAACTGGAGCGCAACGTCCTTGAACGCCAGGGTCGGACCCCAATACAGCTCGCTCAGCCACAGGCCGCCGCCCAGAGGACGCACCGGCACCACCTCCGGTGACGAACCATCGGGCGGCTCGAAGGTGGCGTAGGCATCCTTGACGATGCGGTCGAAGTCACCCCGTTGCATCGAGCCCTCGACGAACGGCCACATGATGTCGGACGCCACCTCGGCGTAGGTCCGATCGAGATCGATACCCGCGAGCGACGGCCACTCCTCGGGCACGTACAGCCCGCCGTCGGTGGCGAGTCCTTCGAGCAGAACGTCCCCGAAGCTCAGCTCGGCCGCGACACCGCGGGTCGACACGTACTTCATCGCAGGTCCTCCGGCACGGCTAGTCCCGATCGCCGTCGATCACGCGCAACACCGAGCCCACGCGTCGCACCACTGCCAGTTCGCTCAGCTCCCGCAGCGTCGAACGCAGATCGGCTTCGCGGGCGCTGTGGGTGATGAAGACCAGGCGGGCGTCGATGTCGAGACTCTCCTGTTCCATCGAGCGGATGGAGACGCCGTGGCGACCGAACACGCCGGCCACCAGCGCCAATACGCCGGGCTCATCGGCGACCTCGAGGTTCAGGTAGAAGGCGGAGGCCAGATCATCGATCGATCGCAACTGCCCCTTGCCGAGCTGACCGATCGACGCCGACGCACCGCGCGACAAGTTCAATGACGCATCGATGGCGTCGCCCAGCACCGCCGACGCCGTCGGCAGACCACCGGCACCGCGCCCGTAGAACATCAGCTCTCCCACCGCGTCGCCTTCGACGAACACGGCGTTGAAGCTGTCACGCACAGAGGCCAGCGGATGCGCGTTGGGCACCATTGCCGGGTGGACCCGAACCGCCACGCTGCCGTCTTCGAAGCGTTCGCAGATGGCCAGCAGCTTGATCGTGTAGCCGAGCTGGGTGGCGAAGGTGATGTCGGCGGAACCGATGCCGGAAATGCCCTCGTGGTACACGTCGCCTGCCACCACCCGGACCCCGAAGGCCAGCGAGGCGATGATGGCGGCTTTGGCGCCGGCGTCGTAACCCTCGACGTCGGCAGTCGGGTCCCGCTCGGCGTACCCCAGCGTCTGGGCCTCGGCCAGGGCGTCGGCGTAGCTGGTGCCGTGGGCGGTCCTCGGGCTGAGGATGAAGTTGGTCGTGCCGTTCACGATGCCCATCACGCGGGTCAACCGCTCGCCCACCAACGACTCGCGCAGGGGTCGGATCAACGGGATGGCGCCGGCCACTGCGGCCTCGAACAGCAGGTCGACCCCGGCGCTGTCGGCCGCGGCGAACAGCTCGGCGCCCACGTTGGCCAGCAGTTCCTTGTTGGCGGTGACCACCGGCTTTCCGGCCGCCAGCGACTCGAGGATCAGCTGGCGGGCGGGTTCGATACCCCCGAGGACCTCGACGATGACATCAACGGCGGGATCAGCGACGACCGTGGCGGCATCGGTGGTGAACAGCTCGGCTGGGAGGTCCAGACCGCGATCCTTCGACAGGCTGCGGACAGCGACGCGCCCGATCCTCAGCTGAACGCCGGTGCGGCGGGCGATGTCGTCGCCGTCGCGCTCCACCAGCCGACACAGCGCCGCGCCCACGTTGCCGCAGCCGAGCACTCCCAACGTCACCACTTTCGTCTCCACCTCGTCACGCTACCGGGAGGGATCGAGGCGACCCGGCATCGATATCGAGGTGTCGGACGTACGGACCGTCAGCCGACGTCGGTGGCAAGCAGGTCCTCGGTGGTCTCTCGGCGCACCACGAGACGCGCCGATCCACCACTCACGAACACCACGGCCGGCCGAGTCAGACGGTTGTAGTTCGACGCCATCGAGTGTCCGTACGCACCGGTCACCGGCGTGCAGATCACGTCGCCGACTGCCAGATCCTCGGGCACCCAACCCTCACGGACCAGCAGATCGCCCGACTCGCAATGCTTGCCGACCAGTCGGATGGGGCGGGGCCGCGCGGCGGTGACGGCTCGTGGCAGGAAGGTCTCATAGCCCGAGCCGTAGAGCACGGGGCGCGGGTTGTCGCTCATCCCCCCGTCGACCGACACGTAGGTGCGGATCCCGGCCAGTTCCTTGATGGTGCCGACTTCGTAGAGCGTCATCCCGGCTCGGGCGACGATGCTACGTCCAGGTTCCGCGGTGATGCGGCCGGGCACCCCTGCCAGCGCGCACGCGTCGAGGGTGGCCTTGGCCCACTGCGACAACGTGGGCGCCTCCTCCCCTGTCACGTACGGAACGCCGAGCCCGCCACCCACGCAGAACTCCTCGAGCGCGAGCTCCCGGGCGAACGGGGCGATGACCTCGATGGCCTTGGCGAAGTTGTCGGCAGAGAAGACCTGCGATCCTATGTGGCAGTGCAGACCGATCAGCCGCATGGCACT
>JBBQLA010000515.1:0-2568 GCA_038327485.1 Acidimicrobiales bacterium | reverse complement strand
CGTCGACGACAGTCCCCACACCGGACCGATCTCCTCGGTCTGGCCCAAGCCGAAGGCGTCGCCGACTCTCGACAGTCCGCCGGCGCCGCCCAGCGAGTTGAACAGTCGCGACGCGCTGGCGTTGTCGGACACACGGATCATGGGAGCGACCTGCGCCACCTCGGCTGGGGTGATGCCGCGGCCTTCGCCCTGCGCTCGCAGTTCGACGCCGGCCAGGATCTCGGCTTTGAGCACCGAGGCGGTGGTGACCCGAACGCCGGGGCGATAGTGGTACCAACATCCGGTGCGGTCGTCGAAGGCCGACGCGGTCAGGTGATGCGCCGCAACGAGGGGCTCCCACGCCGCGTTCACCGCGGGATCGGCCCAGGGGTCGGCGCGGCACACCGTCGACGCGCCGGCCGGTGGGGGCGGAGGTGGATCGCAGGCGGTGAGCCAGCTCGCCATCAGCCCCAACAACCCCACTGAGATGGCGAGGCGGCGCATACCTGACGCTAACGTCAGGTTTCAGACAGCGGCAAGGGGGACCATGACCGTCGGAACTGATGATCGCTACGTGATGATCTCGGCGGACTGCCACGCCGGGGCGTCGATCGACACCTACGTCGAGTACATCGACCCGGCCTACCGCGACGCGGTCGCGATCTGGCGGGGCGAGTACAAGAATCCGTTCCGCGATCTGCAGGGCGACGGTCGCACCCGCAACTGGGACGACGAGCGGCGGTGGAGCGACCTCGAGGCCGACGGACAGATCGCCGAGGTGATCTTCCCCAACACGGTGCCCCCGTTCTTTCCCACCGGCGCGCTGGTTGCACGTCCGCCCACCGACGACGACCTCGACCGTCGCTGGGCCGGGCTGCGGGCTCACAACCGCTGGCTGGCCGACTGGTGCTCGCACTTCCCCGACCGTCGGGCGGGCGTGGCGCAGGTCTTCCTCAACGACGTCGACCTGGCGGTGGACGAGGTCAACTGGGTGGCCACTGCGGGATTGCGTGGCGGCATCCTCATCCCGTCAATTCCCGACGACTGCGACATCGAGCCGTTGTACTCCAGGCGTTACGACCCGCTGTGGAAGGCGTGCGAAGACCACGGCCTCGTCGTGAACAGCCACTCCGGCAGCGGTCATCCGAACTACGGCAAGTTCCCGGCCAGCTCCATGATCTGGGGCATCGAGACCGAGTGGTTCTCGCACCGGCCGCTGTGGCAACTGATGATGAGCGGCGTGTTCGAGCGGTTCCCGACGATGAAGTTCGTGCTGACCGAGCAGGGGACTGCGTGGATGGTGTCGACGCTGCAGAAGCTCGACGGCATGCACATGGCAGCGAGCTTTGGGCGCACCGGCGAGCTCAAGTTGGATCCCGAAGCGCATCTGCCCATGACCCCGAGCGAGTACTTCGAGCGCAACGTGTGGATCGGCGCCAGCTTCCCCGGCGTGCGCGACGCTGCGGCCATGAAGAAGCTGGGTCTACACAAGGTCATGTGGGGCAGCGACTACCCGCACAACGAGGGCACCACGCCGTTCACCCGTGAGCACTTGCGTCGCTCGTTCGCCGACTGGACGCCCGAGGATCTCGACCAGATCTTCACGGGCACCGCGGCGTCGGTGTACGGCTTCGACGTGGGGGCGATCGAGGACCTGGCAGTCGGGGTCGGACCGACCGTCGACGAACTCACCGTGCCGCTCGAGCGAATCCCCAAGGGCGCGACCAGCCCGGCCTTCTGGATCTGAGTTCCCCCGTTCCAGCACCTATCTCAGGGTGGAAGGCGACCAAACCAGGTCGCTTCGCGCCGGAGAACGGCCCGGCGGTACCCAGGGTTCAGATGGAGCCGATGGCGCCGAGGATGTCGGTCTTGGCGGCGCGGCGTGCGGGCACTGCGGCGGTCAGGATTCCGCACAGCACGCCGAGCACTCCGATGACGATCACGGTCGGCACCGGGATGACCGGGTTGAAGCCCTGTTCGTCGAGGGCGATCACGAACACGTAGGCCAGCACCACACCGATCACTCCGCCGATGACGGTGCCGCCGAGCGCGATGATCGCCGACTCCAACCGCACGGCGCTGCGAATCTGCGCGCGGAACGACCCGACGGCGCGCAGCAGCCCGATCTCGCGCCGTCGTTCCAACAGCGACAGCGAGATGGTGTTGGCCACCCCGACCAGCGCGATCACGATCGACAACGCCAACAACACGTAGATCGTCTGCACCACGCTGTCGACGATCCCGATGCGTTCGCCCAAGAAGTTCTCGAAGGTGTTGATGCCGGCGGTGGGCGCGGACTTCCTCAGCTGCGGTTTGAGTGATGCCAGCGCGCTCGCAGTCGACACGCCCGGTTTCAGTTTCACCCACACCTGTTGATCGACCTGGTACTGCGGCAGCGCGTACTTGTTGATGGTCGACACGTCGGCCAGGAACTCGGTGCCGACCAGCCGCACGTCGTAGGAGGCCACGATGGTCCACGAGTGCTCGCCCTGGCCGGGGAACCAGATCCGCATCTTGTCGCCGACCTTCCATCCCTGCTCGTCGAGCGTCTTCTTCAACACCATGACCTGGTCCGTCGCGAGCTTCGAC
>JBBQLA010000514.1:0-2588 GCA_038327485.1 Acidimicrobiales bacterium | reverse complement strand
GCTCGTGCGGGTGGTGAACCGGGAGACCCGGAGCCGCATCGGCCCGGCCCGGGCCTATCGGGCGATCAGGTTCCGCAACCTCGGCGAAGAACGTCCCTTTGCGTCGGTCGAGCATCTGGCCGAACACCAAGCACTCGCTTCGCTCAAAGCCCACGCCGAGGGCGTCTCGACCCCATCGGTGGTCGAGGTCGGACGGATGCGCGACGGTTCCGAACTGGTGATCTTCGACTACCGGCCGGGACGCTCCATCGCCGATCTCGCCGACGATGAGCTGACCGACCAGCACCTTCGCGGCGCGTGGGTCGTCGCCGACCAGTTGCGTTCGGCTCGAATCGCGCACCGCCGCCTGCAGCCCGAACATCTCCTGATCGATGACGACGGGGAGGTGTTCGTCACCGATTTCGCGTGGGCCGAGTTGGGAGCGTCGACCGACCTGTTGGCCAATGACGTGGCGGAGCTGCTGATCAGCACGGCGTCTCGCGTCGGTCCCGGGCGAGCCGTTGACGCCTTGATCTCGGTGCTCGGAGTCAACGCGGCCAACGACGCTCTGCCGCGCCTCCAACCGCTGGCCCTGACCAGCGCGACTCGCGCCGCGGTTCGTGGAACCTCGATCATCCACGACGTCGTCGAACAGATCCGCCATCGCACTGCAGCACCCGATGTCGTGCCGGCCGAGCTCGAGCGACTCCGCCCTCGCACGCTGGTACTGATCGTGCTGGGGGCGGTGGCGGTGTACCTGCTCGCGCCGCAGCTGGCCGGCGCCGGAGACATCTGGTCGAAGGTTCGTCACGCCAACTGGTGGTGGTTCGCCGGCGCGATCGGGGCGTCGGTGCTGACCTACATCGGCGCGGCGTTGGCCATCTCGGGGTCGGTGATGACGTCGCTCCCCTTCCGCGACGGCGTGGTCACCCAGGTCGCCGCTGCGTTCACCGGCTTCGCCACGCCAGCTCAGCTGGGTGGCATGGCGCTCAACACGCGGTTCCTCCAGAAGAACGGGGTGGGCGGACCGGTTGCCGTCGCCGCGGTCGGACTCAATGCCGTGACCGCCGTGGCGGTCCATTTCCTGCTCCTGGTGGCGTTCACCTTCGCCACCGGATCGAACGGACTGCAACGAATCCATCTCCCGAATTGGTCGACCATCGCCATCGTTCTGGTCATCGTTGTGGTCATCATCGGGGTGCTGCTCCTGC
The DNA here is from genome assembly GCA_038327485.1 of Acidimicrobiales bacterium. Taxonomy (GTDB): domain Bacteria; phylum Actinomycetota; class Acidimicrobiia; order Acidimicrobiales; family Microtrichaceae; genus JBBQLA01. The sequence continues at coordinate 1,398 of JBBQLA010000514.1, read as the reverse complement.
TCCCGATCGGCCGGCGTCTGGTCGTTGACCGAGCGGCACCGTTCCTCCGCCAGGCCGGCTCTGGCCTGGCCGACGTCGGCCGCCACCCCACCAAACTGGCGGCGCTGGTCGGTGGCGCGCTGCTCGTCACCGGCGGCAACATCGCAGCGCTCGTGATGGCAGTTGAGGCGCTGGGCGGCGGGGCAGCGGTGGCGACGATCGGGTTCGTCTTCCTCACCGCGTCGATCGTGGCGGCGGCGGCACCCACCCCCGGAGGTCTGGGTGCCGTCGAAGCCACACTCGTAGCTGGGCTCACCTCTGCGGGACTGGCGGGCGCACCAGCATTGGGCGCGGTCCTGCTCTACCGGTTGGCGACCTTCTGGTTGCCCATTGCTCCCGGCGTGGTCTCGTTCCGCTTCCTGGAGCGCACCAACCGCATCTGAGCACTTCTCACATTCTCGGGCTGTTTTGGCCGCTCGCAGCGCCCAGAACAGCCCGAGAACGACGTAGGTGATGACAAGAGTCGGCGTGACTCAACCAGGGGTGGTGCTTCCCGGAGCGGTCGTGTTCACCCCGGCGTCGGGCTGCGGCGGAGCGTCGCCGCTCTGGCCGGGCACGCCCGAGTCCGGGGTCACTCCCGATGAGTCGATGAGCGTGGTCGGCGTCGTCGGCACCGCTCCCGGGATACTCGATGACGTGGCCGTGGTCTCGGAGGCATCGGTCGTGGTGGAGCCCGTGCCATCATTCGTCGAAGAACACCCGACCACTCCCATCACCGTGACGGCAACGAGGGCCACGACGGCGCGAGAACGGAGGCTGATGCGATGCTGCATGGCCTTCGGTACCCCCGGAGGGGCGTCAGTAGTCCAACGACGACCGGAGCTGGGCCGTGCACGGCTTGCCATCGCACGGATCGATTGCCTTGCCATCGGGCCGGAAGAGCGCATCCTTCTGTCGGATCGTGCCCGGCGCCCGTCGAGGGTCCTCGTGGGGATCGGCGCACTTGGTGTCCCGCTCACGCTGGTCCTTCGACAGCGGACCGCATGCCGCCTTGAAGGCGTCGCTGGCCGCCGGGGTGATGTTGGCTTCGGGCGCCGCCAGCGTTCCCGAGTCCCAGTAGATCAACAACGAGTCGCTCGTCGGGTAGCTCTTCGCCGCCGTCAACCCGTAGAACGGCTTGGTATCAGGATGACGGCCGTCGGCCAACGCCGGCTGGCGAATCTTGGCGCCGATCGTGCGTGCTTCAATCTCCGAGGTCACGTTGGCCACCTGGTGATCGCCGAACGCCACGTCCAGCACCACCTGATGCCTGGGCGTGTTGGGATACGGGTTGGTGGTGAGGTGCTGGGCGTATCCGTCGGTCTCGACTCGATCCCACAACATCTGCAGCAGGCCGTAGCCGATCTCCTGGTCGATGCG